>NZ_RAWQ01000063.1:0-44015 GCF_003668965.1 Corallococcus sp. AB030 | reverse complement strand
CTCCCGTCCACGTCGCGCTACACGAAGCGGCGGACGGCCGCGTGCACGTCACCGTGAGCGATGGCGGCAGCGGTGTCCCGGGTGTTCTGGAGGGCCCTGTCCTCACCCGAGGACTGTTCAGCACCAAGCCCGGCGGCAGCGGGCTGGGCCTGCCCATCGCGCAGAAGATCGCCCACGAGCACGGCGGCACCTTGAGATTGGAGCCGGGCGCCCGGGGTGGCACCCGGGCCCAGGTGGTGCTGCCTTCCGACGCCTCCCAGGTGGCCGCATGAAGACCGGAGCCCGCATCCTCATCGTCGACGACGACCCCGGCGTCCTGAGGGCCGTGCGTGGATTGCTCCAAGACGGAGGCTTCACCCCCGTGGAGGCCCGCTCCACGGCGGAGGCCGCGCGTTTGCTCGAAGCGCCCGACGCGCCTCCCGCGCTGATGCTGCTGGACCTGCGCATGCCGGGCGAGACGGGGCTGGAGCTGCTGGCACGTCTGCCCAAGCCACTGCCCGTGCCGGTGGTGGTCCTGTCCGGCGAAGCCTCTCCTTCCGAAGCAGTGCAGGCCCTGAAGCTGGGGGCCACGGACTTCGTGGAGAAGCCTCCGTCCCCCGAGCGGCTCCTCACGGCGCTGCACAACGCGCTGGCCCTGGGCGCCCTGCGCGAGGAGCGCGAACGCTTGCTGGACGCGCTGGCCCAGCCGGGGAACCTGGTGGGCGAAAGCCCGGCCATGGAGTCCCTGCGCCAGCTCATCGCGCGCGTGGGTCCCAGCGACACGGCCGTGCTGATTACCGGCGAGACAGGGACCGGCAAGGAGCGCGTGGCGCAGGCGCTGCACAAGGCCTCCGGGCGCAAGGGCCGGCTGGTGGCGGTCAACTGCGCGGCCATTCCTTCGACGCTGCTGGAGAGCGAGCTGTTCGGCCACGAGCGAGGCGCCTTCTCCGGCGCGGTGGCGCGCCGCGCGGGCCGCTTCGAACAGGCACAGGGCGGCACGCTGTTCCTCGACGAGTTGGGGGACATGCCGCTGGAGCTCCAGGCCAAGCTGCTGCGAGTCCTGGAGACGCGTCAGGTGGAACGACTGGGCGGCACGCTGCCGGTGGCGGTGGACGTGCGCATCCTCGCGGCCACGCATCAGGACCTGGGCCGCGCGGTGAAAGAGGGCCGCTTCCGGCAGGACCTCTTCTTCCGGCTCAACGTGCTGCCGCTGCACCTGCCACCGCTGCGCGAACGCCCCGAGGACCTGCTGCCCCTCGCGCGCGTCTTCGCGGCAGAGCTCGCGGGTCCCAAGACGCCGCTCGTGCTCGCGCCAGGAGCGGAGGGCGCGCTTCGTGCCTACCCGTGGCCCGGCAACGTGCGTGAGCTGCGCAACGTCATCGAACGACTGAACCTGCTCCGAGGCGACGGTCCGCTGGAGCTGAGGCCAGACGCGGTGGCGACTCCCACGGGCACCGCGCCCGCGCCGCGCACGACGTTGGGGGACAAGAGCTACCGCGAGCACGTGGAGGACTTCGAGCGGGACCTCATCCGCGCCGCGCTCCGCGAGGGCGAAAGCATCGCCGGGGCCGCGCGCATCCTCCAGGTGGACCGAGGCAACCTCTACCGGCGCATCAAGGCCCTGGGCCTGCCCGTCTCTTCGTGAGCCGCGCGATGTCACGGCCACAACCGCCCGACACATCAGGATGTGTCCATGACATCCGCCCGGCTGCTCGCCCTCCGTCGTTCCGGGCACTTGCGGTGAGGCCGCACCTGGAACGGAGCATGCTCCTGCCGCCTTCCATGAATCGTCTCGCACTAGCGCTCTGCTTCGTCTCGCTCGCGGCCCTGGGCCAACCCTCACCGGATGCCGGTACCTCCGACGCGTCCGTGGCCCTCTCCCCATCCACCGCACCACCAGAGGGCGAAGCCGCCTCGGAGGACTGGAGCTACCCGACGTGCCCGGAGGGCTTCGACAAGGATGACGACGACCTCTCGGACTCCACGGTCCTCGGAGCCCTGCAGGTCGAGGTCGACGGCCGGGGACTCACGCCCGCGGGCCTGGAGTTTCGCGGCCTCCAGCGGCTCACGGATCCGCAGGTCCGCAAGCTCGTGGGTGCGCCTCCCGCGGAAGACTCGCGGCCCCTGACGGCCACGCAGGTGCAGTCCCTGCTGCATCGCCTGGCACGCACCGGCCTCTTCGCCCGCGTGGAGCCCCGCGTTCGCGTCAGTGATCAGGGTCCGGCCCTGCTCGAAGTGACCTTGCAGGAGAACCCCACGCTCACGTCGGTGGAGTTCGAAGGCCTCCAGGACCTCCGGCCCGACGAACTGTGGGGAGCGCTGTTCGAACTGTCCTCCCCTGCCTCCGACGAGGACGATGCCGAGGACGAGGTCACCACGCTGCGCGTCCACAAGCGCCACGGGACCCTGCGGGTCGTCAGCCCCTGCCCCGCGCCGCGACCGCCCCGTCCGTGGCTGGCTCGACGAGAGGAGGGCGCGTTCCGCCCCGGCATCATGCTGGGAGGCCTGGACGCCGCGCTCGACCGGGTCCTCAAGACCCTTCGCGAGGACGACGGTTACCTGCTCGCGACGGTGTCCGCCACGCTGTCCCCCGAAGGCCGGCTGGTCGTGATGGTGGATGAAGGCCAGCTGGAGTCCGTGGAGGTGCGCGGCGTGGACGACGCGATGGCCACGCGCGTGCGTGAAGCCCTGGGCCTGGAGCCCGGCGACGTCTTCCTCCGGAGTGATGCCCGCCGTGCCATGGAGCGCATGGAGTCGCGGCTGCCCTTCCTGCGCGCGGTGGACAGCGATGACCTTCAGGACGAACGCACGACCGTGCGCATCGTCGAGGAACGCGAGGACGACGGCACGCGGCTTTACCGCACGAAGGAGGAGCCCCGTCGCGAGTCGCGGCGCCACGAGCGCGTGGAGTTCGAGGTGGGCTGGAGCCGGATGTTCGGAGAGGTCGACGCAGGGAGCGACGGCCTCACGCTGGAGGGGAAGAAGCTGATCGTCCACGTGCGCCCGCGTCCTCCGGACCTGGACGTGGACCTGTTGCCCGTGCACACGCAGGTGACGGGCTTCGCCCCGGGACTCTCGGCGAGCCTGCGCATCTTCGACTCGCGGGACCGCGTGCACACGACGCTGGAGGGAGCCTTCTTCATCCCCCTGCGGCTGGGCGGGCAGCGCATCCCGGGCGATCCGGAAGGCACCAGCAATCAGCGCCACGTCAACCTGCTGGGCGGCGCCAAGGTGCAGCTGCCCGCGCTGGGCATCGAGGAGCTCGGCGCGCAGGTGCACGACTTCATCGACACGCTGGACCGCTGGCGGCTGGGGGACTTCGACTCGTACTTCTACTCGTTCCTCATCAACCGGCCGGACCGGGACTACTTCCGCCGTCAGGGCTTCACGGCCTTCGCCACCTGGCGCTGGGCGGAGTCGTGGCTCGCGGGCGTGGAGGTGCGCGGTGACACGATGAGTTCGCTCCAGTCGTTCACGCCGCCGCTCAGCCTCTTCCGGAGCGACGACCCGCCGTTCCCGAACGCGCCAGTGAACGAGGGCCGGTTCCGTTCAGCGGTGGTGCGGTTGGAGTACAGCGGCACGGCGGAGCGTGGCACTCGCGTGGGATCCCTCTTCCGCACGCCGGAGACGTCCCTCTTCGAGCGCCACAAGAACTGGAAGCGCGAGCCCGCGCTGCGCGGCTTCGTGACGCTGGAGGTGGGTGAAGGCACGGGCGCGGGCGGCGCGGATGCGCGCTTCTGGAAGCTGGTGGGCGACGTCGCCATGGACGTGCCCATGAACTGGCACACGGGCCTGAACCTGCGCCTGCGAGCCGCGATGGGCCACGACCTGCCGCTCCAGAAGCAGGAGGCGCTGGGAGGCTGGACCGCGCTGCGAGGCTTCGGCTTCAAGGAGTTCCGAGGCGGCGACAGCTCGGTGCTCGCGAGCGCCGAGTACCGCTGGCACGGCCTGGGCATCTTCGCGGACCTGGGCGCGGTGCATGCCGCGAACGCGTGGTCGGGTGCGCAGCTCGGCCTGGGTGGCAGCTTCCACTTCAGCGACGCCGTGCGCTTCGAGGCCGCCTGGCGCATCGACGAAAAGGCCCAGCTCACGCCCGAAGCGCGCCTGCTGTTCAACCGGACCTTCTGAGCCATGGGAAGGCACGCAACAAAGAGCAGGCATGGCGCGGCGCTCGTCGTCGCGGCAGGCCTGCTCGCGTCCGGAGCGCACGCGGAAGAGGCGTCCGCGGCCTGCACCGCGACGCTCTCCGGAAAGCGCGTGATGGTCCGGCCGGAGGCACGCGCCTTCATCTCCCCGGAGCTGGACCGGCTGGTGCGGCTGGGACTCGCGGGAAAGCTGGAGGTGGAGCTGACACTCTGGCGGCGCCGTTCCTTCTGGTTCGACGCGCACCTGGACAGCGCACGAGTCACCCAGGTGCTCGCGTTCACCCGCGAGGGTTACGTGCTGGACGGGCGCGAGCTGACGGGAGGCGTGGGCACGCTGGAGCTGGAGCGCGTGGCCTGGACACTGGACTCAAGGCCCGGAGCGGACGAGCACTTCGTCGTGCAGGTGGAGGTGCGGCTCCAGGTCGTGACGGCCACGAGCCTGGGCCGCATGGCGCGGTGGCTCACCCAGGGTGAGGCCTCGTCCTCCGGCGCGCCAGTCCTGGGGAGCCTGCTGCGCTCCGTGGCGGAAGACCTCGCGAGACAGTCCACCGGTCGCTGCGACGTGAGCCGTCAGCCCTGACGCGGGGCACTCAACCCCGCCGCGCCACCAGCGCCACCAGCGCGATGCGCTCCACGCCCGCGTATGGCGCCTTCTCCATCTCCTCGCCGAACACGTCCGGATCCAGCTCCTCGTAGCGAACCTCCGCGAGCGGCGCGGCTCGCCACACCGGCTCCAGCGCGGTGCGCAGCAAATCCTCGCCGTCCACCACCGGCGCGCCCGTGTAGAGCACCAGCGTGCCGCCCGGCTCCAGGCGCTCCACGCCTTCACGCACGATGCGCACGGACAACTCCGTGCCATGCGTGCCGCCACCATCCCGGTACGTGCGCTTGTCCGTATCCGCCAGGTACGGCGGGTTCGCCATGATCAGATCGAACCGGCCGGACACGTCTCGCAGCAGGTCCGAGTGCACCGCCTGGGCTCCCTGCGCGCCATTCAGCCTCGCGTTCACCCGCGAGAACTCCAGCGCCAACGGGTTCAGGTCCGCGAGCACCACCTCCGCGCTCCGCCCCGCCACCGACAGGCCTCCGGCTCCGGAGCCACACCCCAGGTCCACCACTCGCCGGAAGCTGCCTGGCACCCGCTGGAGCAACGCGCAGAACCGGTAGGTGTCCGGTCCGAAGAACACCGCGTCCTGCTCCGACGTGGGCCACGCGGAATGGACATACAGCCCCGCCCCCAGGCTGGAGAACCGCACCCGGCTCCGGTGCGTCCCGTCCTTGCAGTCCACCAGCGCGCCCGCCTCCTCCAGCAGCGCCACCATCCGAGGCTCCAGCACGCCCGGCCCGAAGGGACGGCTCCACCCGAACACGTCCCGGACTGAATGGGCCTGCTTCGCCCCCGGCCGCGCATTCACCCGCCGGTGCGTCTCCGGAGTCACCGTGGTGAAGACGTACCCCCTGGCGCGCAGGACCTCTCCCAGCGCCACCAGCGCGGCCTCCCTCACCTCCATGCCCCCGGCCCCATTGCCACCGTCCACGTCCCGCCCTTTCAAAGGGTTTCCCCCTGAACGTGGGACCGGCCCTCCAGGGCGACAAGGCACCTTCCGCCAGGGCCGCCCGCCAGCACGGACTTCGCGGTTCAGCGGTCAGCAGGCGAGGGAGCGTCCAGCAGGTCGTGGATGCCCGGCACCTCCACCACGAACTGCAGGAAGTTGCGCAGGATGCGCCCCGTGGCGCCCCAGATGACGTGCTCGCCGTGCGTGTAGAAGTGCACGTCGTGCTCCATCCCCTCCCACGTGTGTCGCTCCACCCGGAGGATGGAGGGGTCCAGCAGGCGCACCAGCGGCACCTCCAGCACCAGGTCCACCTCCGCCGGGTTGGGCACGTACTTCCCATCCCCCGGGATGACGCCCACGTAGGGACGGATGCGGTACGCGGACGTGGTGGGCGTCTCGTCCAGCAGACCCAGCACGCGCACGTGGGTGCGCGCGACGCCCAGTTCCTCGTCCGTCTCGCGCAGCGCGGTCTCCAGCGGGGTGACGTCCCGAGCCTCCTGGCCTCCGCCCGGGAACGCGTACTGCCCCGCGTGCGTGCGCAGGGTGGCGGGCCTCCGCGTGAAGACGACGTGGGGCACGCCGTCCCGCTCGAAGAGGGGCACCAGCACCGCGGCCTCTCGCAGCGCCCGGCCCTTCCACTCGAACGTCCGCGCCGGCCTCGCCGTCAGCCGCGTCTCCAGCGCATCGAACAGGGCCTGCACACGCACGACCTCCCCCTTCCTCAGTCCGTGATCTGCTTCTCCACCGGCGGCTTCGTCGGCGCATCCGGCGTCGCCAGGTTCTCCACGCCAGACATTGGCTTGAGGATGTTCGCCTGCAACAGCCCCAGCAACAGCACGCCCAGCGCGATGCGGTACACCACGAACACCAAGGTGGTGCGCCGCTTCAGGAAGCTCAACAGCCACGCGATGGCCGCCATGCCCGACAGGAAGGCCACCAGCGTCCCCACCACCAGGGCCACCGTCGACGGACGCTGCGTGGCCTCCAGCAGGTGCTTCAGCTCGAAGATGCCCGCCAGCGTCGTCGCCGGAATGGACAACAGGAACGAGTAGCGCGCCGCGTCCTCGCGCTTGAGCCCCAGCGACAGGCCGCCCGTGAGCGTCGTGCCGGACCGGGACGACCCCGGCACCAGCGCCAGCGCCTGCCACAGGCCGATGATGATGCCGTCCTTCCACGTCATGTCCGCCACGGTGCGCTGGTGTGACGCGCGCTTCTCCACGACGAACAGCACGATGGCCAGCACGATGAGGCTGCCCGCGATGACGTAGAGCGAACGGAACTGCGTCTCGATGACCTTCTTGAACGCGAGCCCGCAGATGCCGATGGGCAGCGTGCCCACGCCCACGAACCACGCGAGCCGCGCCTCCATCGTGCCGAACGGGTCCCGCCTCACCAGCCCCACGACGAACGCCTTCACCAGCGCGACGATGTCCTTGCGGAAGTAGATGAGCACCGCGGCCACCGTGCCCAGCTGGATGATGGCCGAGTACGCCGCACCCGGATCCGGCCAGCCGAACAGCTCCGGCGCGATGCGCAGGTGCGCGGTGGAGCTGATGGGCAGGAACTCCGTGAGACCCTGGACCAGACCCAGGACGATGGCTTCAAGCAGGCTCATAGGGGACGTGGCCGCCAGGGATATGCCCTGCCCCCCTGCCCCGCAAGCGCGAAGGTTCCCCACACCACGGCCCAGGTCCGCCACCCGACCGTCCAGCCTGGGAAGCCGGGAGGGGAACCCGGGTAGGCTTGGCCCCGCCATGCCCCCCGTCCCCCTGTGTCCCTGCTCCTCCGGCCAGCGCTACAAGCAGTGCTGCGCCCCCTTCCACAAAGGCGAGGCGGAAGCCCCGGACGCCGAGCGCCTGATGCGCAGCCGCTACAGCGCCTTCGCCTGGCGCGAGGCCGCCTACCTGTGGAAGACGCTCCACCCCGACCACCCGATGCGGGCCCGTCCAGAAGCGGACGTCGTGCGCGAGCTGCGCGCCTTCGCCCAGGCCCACCAGTACCCGGGGCTGGCGGTGTTGGGCCACCAGCCTCCGGACACCACGGGGCTCGCCCGCGTCCTCTTCTTCGCCAAGGTGTTCGAGAAGGGGAAGGACCAGTCCTTCGTGGAGCGCTCTGACTTCCGCCACGACGGCACCGGCTGGCGCTACCTGGACGGCGTCCTCAAGCTGCCCCGCGAGCTGAAGGTCCCGCCCGAGTCCCTCACGCTGGAAACCTTCCCCGCGGCATGAAGGCGCGGCCGCGAAAATCCCCCGTCAGGATTTTCGCGGCATTTGCGTCCCTGGGAGTGCTGCCCGGCCGGAGAGGCCCTACACGCTCTGGTACGGCTCCCCTCACAGGGAGCTTGCGGTTCGAATCCGCCTTGGCCTGAAACGCCACCCAATCGTGGCTTCTCCACTCGGGCAGCACCCTTTTCCTCCCTCCGTCACCCTCGGGACCGCGCGTCCCGGTCGAGTGACGAGAGGTCCCGGTCATCGCCGTCACCGCCCGGTGCGCCATCCGCGCCCAGTGACACGATGGCCGGCACGCCCCTGTCCAGCGTGTACACGTAGTCATTGCCCCACGGGTCGCGCGGCAGCTCCGGGAGGATGCTCTCCTCCACCAGCACGCGCAGCCCGGAGGTGGTGTCCGGCAGCCGGCCCTTCTTCATCGCGTACAGCTGGAGTCCCTGCCCCAGCGAACCGAAGTCCAGGCCCACGCGCTGCTGCTTCGCCTGGCCGAACTGACTCATCACCGACACGCCCACCGCGGCGGCGATGAGGCCCAGGATGGTGATGACGACCATGATTTCAATCAGCGTCATGCCGCGCTGACGTCGCTTCTTCCTGTCCATGTCTGTCTTTCTGACACGCCGACCGGCACGGGCCGGGGTCAACGTGTCCCTCACGGAAGGCCCCTCTGCCTTCCGGGATGACTGCCATTGCAACCCGTGGGCCCACTTCACTCCGCCAGGAGGGCGCGAGAGGAGTGGTCCGCGTCCGGGCCTTCGCCGTCCGGGATGCCGTCACGGCCATAGGACAGGATGACCGGCGTGCCCGCCTCCACGCGGTACACATAGTCATGGCCCCAGGGGTCCACGGGGATGCGCTCCAGGAGGCGTTCCTCCACGAGCGCGGAGAGCCCCACGGATGGCGGCGGCACGTGTCCCGCCCGCTCCGCGTACCGAGTCACCGCCTTCAGCAGGTGCCGCATGTCCAGGGCCACCATCCGCAGCTGCGCCCCTCGCTCCAGGTTCATCATGGACAGCGCCAGCACGGCGTAGCCGATGAGGACCAGCGCCACGAAGACAAGCAACCAGCTGTAGGTCTTGAGCCAGGGACGGAGGCCGATTCGAGAGGGCATGTCTGTCTTTCTGGCGCGAACGTCATGTGCGACGCGCCACCGTGTCGTGTCACCGCGCGCACCGGGCGCGGCCTCACGGCGCCACCGTGCAATCGCCGCACCCACCCCACCCCCTTGCGCGCGAGGCGCATGCCGCCTCGAATCGACTTTGCGAATCAATCTCAAATAAGCCAGCCAAAACGGTAATCCGTGAACGGCCAGCGAGGCGGGTCCATGCGGGGACACAAAGCGATGTGGAGTGCGTGGGTGGCGACGCTGCTGCTGCTCGGAGCGTGTGGTGACGACGACCCGACGCCCCAGCCCTCGGGCAACACGAATGCGGGTGTGACCGTGGACGCGGGCACGGATGCCGGCACGCAGACGGACGCGGGCCCGCAGGCCGCGGCGCCCACGGTGTCCTTCACCTCGCCCACGGAGGGCGCCCAGGTGGAGGCGTTCCCGGTGCAGGTGCAGGCGGTGGTTCGCGCCGAGGGCGGGCTCGCGACGCTGGCGGTCACGCCCAACAGCGGAACCGCCACGAATGTCCCCGTCACGCAGGGCCAGACGGAGCAGTCGGTGACGGTGCCCGTGGAGCCGGTGGCGGGCGGGAACACCGTCGTCCTGCGCGCGGTGGACGCGGCGGGCCAGGCCACGGAAGCGACGCTGCACTTCACCTACGTCGCGCCCACCGTCGACACGCAGGCCCCGACGCTGGCGCTCACCAGCCCCACCGAGGGCCAGGACCTCACCGTGTACCAGGTGAGCGTCACGGGCCGGGCCACGGACAACGTCGCGGTCACGGGCCTCACGTGGCAGCTCAACGGCGGCGCGGAGGAGTCCGCCACCGTGAACGGCCACACGCGCCTGCTGCACGACGGCCGCGCGCGCTCCGTGCTGGAGGCCATCCTCTGGCACGGCGGCGAAGCCCAGGCCTCGCACGAAACCGTGCAGCGCATATCCCCGAAGGAGCGCGCCGCGCTGCTCGCGTTCCTGGACTCGCTCTGAATCACGTCGTCATGTGCGGCAGCGGACGCAGGTGGTAGCGGGCCTCGAACGCGTTGAACAAGTCCAGGTACTGCTCCAGGTAGCGCGTGAGCAGGAAGCGGCGGCGCACCGTCTCGTGCGCATGGTGCCCCAGCTGGTTGCGCAGCTTCGGGGTCCGGAGCAACTGCACGATGCGCTGGGCGCACTGGTCCACCGAGTCCACCAGGAAGCCGTTGTGCCCGTCTTCAATCTGATGACGGATGCCGCCCACGTTCCCTCCGATGACGGGCGTGCCCTTCCACATCGCCTCCGCCACCGTGAGCCCGAAGCCCTCGCGCAGTGACTTCTGCACCACCACCGCCGCGCGGCGCTGGAGCGCGTTCACCAGCGCCGTGTCCTCCTGGCTGAGGATGATGAGCCGCTCGTCCTTGTGCCGCATCACCTGCTCGTAGACCTGCTGCCCCTCCGGGTCGTCCGACGCCATGTTGCCCAGCAACACCAGCGTGCACGGCATCTCCTTGCGCGCGATCCGCCACGCGGCCACCACGCCCTCCGGGTCCTTCCACCGGTCGAAGCGTGACACCTGCACCACCAGCGGCAGGTCCGTGGGGATGTGGTGATGCTGGAGCCGCTCTTCAATCTCCGACTCGCTCATCTCCCGGTTCTTGATGGAGAACGGATCGATGGCCGGCATGAAGAACACCTGCGGGGTGGACAGCTCGCGCGCGTACTCCGGGATGCTCAACACCGTCGCGTCGTACTGCTCCACGAACTGCTTGAGGTACGCCCACAGCGACGGCTCCGGATTCGACAGGTCCACGTGGCAACGCCAGATCCACGGCCCGCGCTTGCGGCTGTACCGCACGATGGGCAACGGCTGCGGATCATGGATGACGACCCGGTCGTGGTCCAACCGGTTGCGCACCGCGTTCTCGTAGACGACCTCTTCGTAGATGGTCGCCTTCATCGACGTCAGGTGGATGTCCGCGCCCTGCAGCGCGTTGTGCATCTTCTTCGTGATGCTGAAGAAGTCCGGCGGACCCTGGATGGCCCGCCACTCGGTGGCCATGCCCACGCTGTTCATCAGCAGCGTCAGCGGTGACAGCAGCTCCGCCACCCCGCCGCCGTAGTACGTGGAGTTGACGTGCACGACCCGCAGGTCCTGCAGCGGGCGCGCCTTCTCCAGGATGCGCTCCACCACCTCCGCGCCCACGTAGCGCTCGTAGTGCTCGACCTGGACGAGGGGGTAGGGGTCTCCGGGATTCTTCGCCATACCCTTGGATGTGTCCGCCCGTCGGCAGGTGCCACCCGCGCGCCCCCATCCGCTCGCCCGGCTGCCCGCCGTGGCGCTCCCGCTCAGGCCTCTTCCGGCGCGTGCGACACCACCCAGAGCGGCGTGTCCCCACACTGCACCAGCAGTTCGTCTCCCTGTCGGGCCAGCAACGTGCCCGGCTCCGCGCAAGGCTTCTCGCCCCGCCACATCCGCGTGCGCCGCACCCGGACCCAGCGGCCATCGAGCCGGGCCCTCGCATCGCCCCTGCCCCCACGCCACCCGGCGAAGCGGCACGCGCGCACCTTCAAGTGCACGGAGCGCGCGCTGTCGCGCCAGTCGATGTCCCGATACGCCGGCTCGAAGAAGGGCGCGAAGGTCGCGTCGGCCCCCGCCTGTTGCTCGCCCACGTCTCCCCGCGCCACGCGCTCCACCACCCCGGGAAGCAGCCGGCGCGACGCGAGCATCAGCTTCTCGAAGACCACCTCCTCCGTGTCCTCGTCCGTCACCGGGAACGCCCCCTGCGCGAGCACGGGTCCGGTGTCGAAGCTCGCGTCCATGCGGTGGAAGGTGAGCCCCAGCTCGCGAGCGTCCTCGCGCAACGCCCACCCCAGCGGACAGGGCCCCCGGTATCGAGGAAGCAGGGACGGGTGCACGTTCACCGCCCCCAGCCGCGCCAGCGCCAGCGCCTCTGGCGGCAACCGCCACGGAAAGAAGAAGCACAGCAGGAGGTCCGGCCTCAGGCCCGCCAACCGGGGCGTCAGGTGTGCCCGCTCGCTCACCAGCAACACGTCCACTGACGGCGGCGCGGCCTCGAAGAGCCGCCCCAGCTCCGCCCACCCTTCCATGTCCAGTGGGCGCAGGCCCCGGATGCCCGCCGGCACCACCAGCGCCACCACGTCATGCCCCTGGGCCCTCAGCGCCAACGTGAAGTCGTGCGCCACCGCGGGGGCCACGGTGAGCAGCACGATGCGCCAGCCAGGCGCGGCACCCGAAGTCGGCATGGCCGTGTCCTAACAATTCACCCACCGTGTGCGCCCGGCCAACGCACGCGCCATCCGCGGAAATGAAAACGCGCTCGCCCCCGGGAAGGGGACGAGCGCGTGGGCTCAACCGGAGTGCTTCCGGTGCGTCAGACCGCCTTCAGGCGGGGCGTGCGCGTCTTGGGAGCGGGGGCGGCGACCGCCTCACGGAGCGCGTCCTTCTTGTCCGTGCGCTCCCAGGTGAACTCCTTCTCCGCGCGGCCGAAGTGACCGTACGCGGCGGTCTTCTGGTAGATGGGCCGCAGCAGGTCCAGGTGCTCGGTGATTTCGCGCGGGCGCAGGCCGAACGTCTGGCGCACGGCGCGGGCGATCTGCTCCTCCGGCACCGTGGACGTCCCGAAGGTCTCCACCATCACGCTGACAGGCTCCGCCACGCCGATGGCGTAGGACACCTGCACCTCGCAACGACGGGCCAGGCCCGCCGCCACGACGTTCTTCGCGATGTAGCGGCCCATGTACGCGGCCGAGCGGTCCACCTTGGACGGGTCCTTGCCGCTGAACGCGCCGCCACCGTGACGGCCCATGCCGCCGTAGGTGTCGACGATGATCTTCCGGCCCGTGAGGCCCGAGTCGCCCATGGGGCCGCCGATGACGAAGCGGCCCGTGGGGTTGATGAAGAACTTGGTCTTGTTGTCGATGAGCTTCTTCGGCAGGACCTTCAGGATGACGTCCTCGCGGATGGCCTCCTGGATCTTCTTGTTGGAGACGTCATCCGAGTGCTGCGTGGACAGCACCACCGCGTCGATGCGCAGCGGCTTGCCGTCCTTGTACTCCACCGTCACCTGGCTCTTGCCGTCCGGGCGGATCCACGGGTGGTTCTTGCGGCGCACCTCCGCCAGGCGGCGGGTCAGCGCGTGCGCGTAGTGGATGGGCGCGGGCATCAGCTCCGGCGTCTCGTCGCACGCGTAGCCGAACATCATGCCCTGGTCACCGGCGCCCTGGTCCTTCTTGTTGTCCACGCCCCGGGCGATGTCCTGGCTCTGACCCTCGATGGCCACCATGACGCCGCACGTGTGGCCGTCGTAGCCCATGGAGCTGTCGGTGTAGCCAATGCGCGTGATGGTCGAGCGGACGATCTTCGGGATGTCCACGTAACAATTCGTCGTCACCTCGCCAGCGACGATGGCGAGGCCCGTCTTCACGAGCGTCTCCACGGCGACGCGCGCCTGCGGATCCTTGGCGATGATGGCATCGAGCACACCGTCGGAGATCTGGTCGGCGATCTTGTCCGGGTGGCCCTCGGTGACGGATTCAGACGTGAACAGGAAGTCGGTAGGCATGTCTTCTCGGGCTTCGCGCTAATTCGGTGACGCAGCGCAGGGGGCGGACACTAAACGTGCGGTCCCAGCAGAGTCAAACCTGTCGGTACAGGGGTTTATTCGGCGAAAGCGCCCTTCGGACAGGCGGACCCGATGCCGCGGGTGTGCCTGCTCGCCGGATGAATTTATTGGTTCGCGCGGCGTTCCCCTGGGCTACAGGACCCGCGCCCTTCTTCTGGAGGTCACAGACCCATATGAACGCCATCGCCCGCCTTCGCACCCTTCCCTTCCTGGTTGCCATCGCCTTCGCCGTGCCCGCGCTCGCCGCGCCCAAGGCTTCCGAAGCCATCACCAAGCCGGTGAAGACCGTGGTGCAGTCCGTGCGCTACGAGAAGGACCTCAAGGCCCTGGAGAACCTGGGCAGCGACCAGCAGGGACTCTTCCTGCTGGGTGACGAGTGGACCAAGGCCACGGACGCCCAGCGCAAGGAGTTCACCCAGCTCTTCCAGAACCTGTTCGCGAAGATCGCCTTCCCCAAGGTGCGCGAGAACTTCAAGAACCTGGACTCCATCACCTACGACGAGCCGCAGGTGACGGGCGACAAGGCGCTCGTGGGCTCCACCATCTTCATCAACCACCCGCTGAAGAAGCAGGAGATGAAGCTCAAGTACGCCGTGGAGAAGGTGGGCAGCGGCTGGAAGGTCGTGGACGTGTCCGTGCTGGGCGACTCCATGCTCACCGGCATCCGCGATGATCAGGTCCGCCCCCTCTTCAAGGAGGGCGGCTGGGACGGGCTGCTCGGCGCCATGCGTGCGAAGAACAACGAACTGGGTTCGGTGAAGGTGAAGTAATCCAGTCAGTTGCCGCCTGGGCAGCCAGGCAATCATGCCTTCGCCGTCCCTCCGGGTTCCGGGGGAGGCGCGGGCCGGTTAGGCTGGGGCGTTCCTCCTCCCCCGGAGCGCCTGGCGAATGACTGTTTCGACCCCCGCCCCGCGGCTGCTGCTCCGGGGTGTGCCGTCCGACCGTGAGATGGACGCGTTCTGCGTCCAGTACGCGCCCCGGGCCCCCGGCCACCCCGCGGTCCGGGACCTGCTCCGGCTGCTGTCGGAGGTCCCCGACGACGGCCTGGAGCCGCGCCTGGAGTGGGTGGAGCGGTGGATCCACTGGATGCGCGACCGCATCCCCGCCCAGGGCCTCACGGACGCGGACGACCTTGCGCTGTCCCCCTCGAACTCCCGGCTGTCCCTGCTGGTGCGCGTGCTGGAGGGCGAGGGCGCCCTGCGCGCGTCCGTCACCCGGCTGGTGGCGGGGGTGTGCGCGAGCAGCCGGGGGCTGAAGCTCTTCGCCCAGGTGGGCCTGAGCGCCGGCAACGGCTTCTTCTCCGAGCTGACGGACCGCCTCGCGCGCGGCGTGCTGCCCGCGCCGGCGGAGCCGGGCAAGCTGTCGGAGCTGCTCCTGCGCCTGTTCCCGGTGCCGGAGGACGCGGAGTGGCTGAGCGCGCTGTCCCCCTTGCTGCTGGCGCGGCTGACGGCGCTGGTGGGCGACCCGCCCCCACCAGAGCCCACCCCGTCCTCACGCGTGCGCGGGGACCTGATGGACGCGCTGGTGCTGCTGGGCGTGCAGGTGACGGGGCTGGGGCTGGCCGAGGACGTGCGCGACCGCATTCCGGACATGTCCTTTCGCGCGTCGCCCTTCCTGCGGCTGCGGATGGCGGGCGACGCGGTGCTGGCGCGCGACGGGGCCCAGGAGTCGCTGGCGGACCTGCTCCGCGTGGTGGAGGACTGCCGCGGCGTGGTGCGCACCGTCACCCAGCACCTGGAAGACTTCGGCGTCAGCGTGGACCTGGTGTACCGCCTGGAGTGCATCCAGCGCGGCCTGGACCGGATGGAGGCCATCGCGCGGGTGCTGGGCTCGCCCCGGGGTGAGCCGCGCTGGCGCGAGGCGCTGGAGCTCCTGTCGGACCTGCTGCGGCTCGCGCACGAGGACCGCTCCGTGCGTGCGCTGGTGCGCCGCAACGCGCGGCTGCTGGCGCGAAAAATCATCGAGCGCACCGGCAACACGGGTGAGCACTACATCACCTCCACGACGGCCGAGTTCCACCACATGGTGCACTCGGCGGCGGGCGGCGGGCTCGTCGCCGCGGTCGCCGTCGCGCTGAAGTTCCTCCTCACCGGCCTTCCGCTGGCCCCCTTCTTCGCGGGCCTCTTCGTCGCGCTCAACTACGCGGGCGGCTTCGTGGTGATGCAGCTGCTGGGCTTCACGCTGGCCACCAAGCAGCCGTCCATGACGGCCTCCACGCTGGCGGCCGCGGTGGGCGAGGACGCGGGCCCGGACGAGGGCACCCGGCGCATGGAGCGCCTGGCGGCGCTGGTGCCGCGCATCACCCGCTCGCAGCTCGCGGCCATCCTGGGCAATCTGGGCTGCGTCCTTCCCGTGGCGGTGGCGCTGGCGCTGGGCTTCCAGTTCCTCAAGGGCCACGCCTACCTGACCGCGCAGCAGGCGCAGCACGTGGTGGAGACGCTGCACCCCTGGAAGAGCGCGACGCTCCTCCACGCCATCCTGACCGGGGTGATGCTCTGGGCCTCCAGCGTCGCCGCGGGCTGGTTCGAGAACTTCATCGTCTACCGCCGCCTGCCAGAGGCGCTCGCCCACCACCGCGTGCTGCGCGCGCTCTTCGGAGCGACGGGCGCGCGCAAGGTGGCGGACGCGCTGATGCACCACGCGGCGGGCGTGGGCGGCGGCGTCACCCTGGGCGTGCTGCTGGCGGTGATGCCGGGCGTGGGCGGCTTCTTCGGCGTCCCGCTGGACGTGCGGCACGTCACCTTCTCCTTCGGCGCGCTGGCCTTCGCCGGGTGCGCGCTGGGCCCCTCCGCCGTGATGGAGCCGGGCTTCCTGGCGGCCGCCGCGGGGGTGCTCGTCGTGGGCGTCGTCAACTTCGGCGTGTCCTTCACGCTGGCCCTGGGCGTGGCCCTGCGCGCTCGCGACGTCCCGGTGAGCCAGGGCCTGCGCTTCCTGGGCGCGGTGTTCCTGCGCTTCCTGCGAAACCCGCTCCCCTTCCTCATCCCGCCCCGCGACGAGCCCGCCACGGGTGGGACGCAGGCGCAGGTCGTCCCCCTGGCCGGGCCTCCAGGACACTGAAGTCGCGGTTTATTCCCTCGGGACAAGAGGCCCTGTCTCGCGCGGAGGTGGGGCGGACAGGCACCCCGGGCTTTGCTTCCGGGCGGGGACGTTCGGCGATAGGGTCCCGCGCCCATGAGCGGCAATCCTTCTTCCCATCCCCCGCCCCGCCTCGCCCTGGCCTACGCAGAGATGCTGGTCCGGCGCCCCGGCACCGTCATGCTCGTGCTGCTGTTGCTGCTCGGCATCTCGGTGTGGGGCACGTCGAAGCTGACCATCAACTCCAACCAGCTGGACCTCATCTCCCAGGACCTGCAGGAGGTGAAGGACGTCAAGCGCGTCATCGACATGGTGGGCGGCAGCGGCTTCTTCATGCTCACCTTCCGCGGTGACGACGAGGCCACGCTCAAGAAGGTCGCGGACGACGTGGCCGCGATGGTGGGCAAGGACAAGGAGAACGCGCGCTCCATCACCTACAAGATTCCCGTCGAGTTCGTTCAGAACAACATGGTGCTGTTCGTGAAGACGGAGGACCTGGCCGAGGGCAAGCGCCGCATCATGGCGTTCCTCAAGGATCAGATCCGCCGCGCGAACCCCTTCTACATTGAAATCAAGAAGACGGAGCCGGTGAAGCTGGACCTGCAGGACCTGGTCGACAAGTACTCCAGCGTTGGCAACAAGAGCATCGCGGACGACTACTACATCTCCCAGGACCGCAAGCTGCTCCTGCTCCTCATCAAGCCGATGTGGGACACCAACCAGATTGGCCAGACGAAGCAGTACGTGGACAAGCTGCGCGGGGACCTGGAGCAGTACTCCAAGAGCAACCCCGCGGGCGTGCAGCTGGTGGAGGACTACTACAAGATGGGCGACAAGAAGACGGTCGCCTACGGCTTCACGGGTTCCTACAAGACGGCGGTGGACGACTCGTACGCCATCGAGGACTCGCTCCAGCCGGTCACCATCATCGCGCTCGTCGCCATCTTCGCCATCACCATCGCGTTCTTCCGCAAGTGGGCGCCCACGCTCATCGTGGTGAGCGGCACGGTGGCGGGCACGCTGTACACGCTGGGCTTCACCTACGCGACGCTGGGTGAGCTCAACATGATCACCTCCATCCTGGGCGGCATCCTGATGGGGTTCGGCATCGACTACGGCATCCACTTCATCTTCCGCACGCGCCTGGAGCTGGGCGCGGGCAAGCGCTACGACGTGGCCATCCGCGACGCGGTCATCAACGCGGGCCGCCCGGCGCTGGTGTCCGCGGTGGTGGTGGCGGGTTCGTTCTACGTGCTGATGGTGAGCGAGTTCAAAGGCTTCTCCCAGTTCGGCTTCCTGGCCGGCACGGGCACGCTGATGCTGGGCTTCACGCTGTTCTCCTGGTGCCCGGCGCTGCTGGCCATCGCGGGCCGAAGGAACCCGGAGCTGCCGCAGAAGCTCATCGGCGTGATGAAGCCGCCGCCCACGACCAACGCGTCCGGCAAGGAGCTGCGCATCCCGCGCCCCGGCCTGGTGCTGGCGGTGGGCTGCGTGATTGTCGCGGTGGTGTGCGGCGCGGCCATCCCGTGGAAGAGCGGCGAGCCCCCGGCGGACGCGGGCTTCTTCGCGCGGCTGCCGTACGGAGTCCGCTTCAACTACAACACCCGCGCGCTGATGCCGGCGAACCAGCCGTCCGTGGTGCTGCAGGATGAAATCAACGCGCGCTTCAAGATCGCCAGCGACCCGCTCGCCATCTACACCAAGGACCTGGCGGAGACGGAGGCCCTCTACAAGGAGCTGACGGCGGACCCGAAGAAGCGCCCCGCCATCTCCCAGGTGATGAGCCTCTTCACCTTCGTGCCGCCGGAGGGCATCTCCCAGGCGAACGCGAAGATCCTGGAGGAGTGGCAGGAGGAGCTGAAGGAGATCGACGTGAAGGCGCTGCCGCCGGAGACGCAGGAGAAGGCGGCCCTGTTCTTCAAGATGCTGGAGGCCCGGCCCTTCGACGTGCACCAGGTGCCGGAGATCTACGCCTCGCAGTTCCGCCACCTGCCCACCACGAGCCCGGAGAACCACGGCTACCTCACGTTCATCTACCCGAGCGTGGACCTGTGGGACGGCAAGCAGATGCTCCAGTTCGCGGACCAGACCAGCTCCATCAAGGGCATGGTGACGCCGGGCAAGTTCACGGAAGGCGGCCCCACGGGCGCGCCGGTGGAGAAGGAGTTCCGCGCCGCGGGCGCCACGCAGCTGTACGCGTCGCTGGCGCGCATGGTGCTCAAGGACGCGAAGCTCACGGTCATCCTCACCGCGCTGTGGATTCTCGTGATGCACTTCGCGGACTTCCGCAACGCGAAGCTGGCGCTGGCGTCCGTGATTCCGCTGACGGTGGGCCTGGCGATGATGATGGGCTTCATGGCGCTGTTCGACCTGCGCCTGAACTTCATGAACATCATCATCCTGCCCATCCTCCTGGGCTTCGGCGTGAGCCACGGCCTGTACCTCCTGCACCGCTTCCTGGAGGGCACGTCCCCGCTGGTGGCGCTGCGCAGCGTGGGCGCGGCGGTGGTGTCCTCCACGCTGACGGCGGTGGCGGGCTTCGCGGCGCTGCTGGTGGCCAGCCACAACGGCCTGCGCTCCATGGGCATCGTCGCCTGCATCGGCCTCATCACCACGCTGCTGGTGTCCTTCACGGTGCTGGCGGCGGTGATGCAGCTGATGCACGACAAGCGGCAGAAGGACGCGGGACGTTCGCCAGAGGGCGGTTCCGCCACGGGCGGTGACACGTCCTCCACACGCGCCGCCTGACAGCGCGGAGGAAGCGCTTAATATCCGCGCCGGACCTTTCGGCCCCGCCTTCCCTTGAAGGGAAGCGCGGGGCCGTTCTTTTCTTCGGGAGCTTCAAGCCATGGGGACGTTCAAGCGGGTGGGCGCGGTGCTGGGTCTGATGGTGCTCACGGGTTGCGCGAGCGCGGTGAAGAGCCAGCGGCTGCGTGCCGACTACGCGACGGTGGACCGGCAGCAGGTGAAGCGGCTGGCGGTGGTGACGCAGCCGTTCCCGCAGGGCCAGCAGTACATCGGCGACCTGTGGAGCCTCATCGCCCGGCAGTGGCTGAACCAGAACCGGGACTACCTGGTGAAGGCCAACACGTCCCTCCCCGAGCGCCGCACGGACCTCACCTTCCAGGACCAGTGCGTGGAGGGCATCGAGGGCGTGCTCTGGCTGGATCCCACGGTGAAGCGCGTGGGTGACGGCGCGGAGGTGGCGGTGAAGGCGCAGCTCATCCGCTGCCGCGACGGCGAGGAGGTCTGGGCCGCGGAGGCCGGCGGCAGCTGGGACTCCGAGGACAAGAAGTACGTGGAGCGCAAGGAGCAGTACGTGACGGAGCTGAGCAAGGACGTGGAGCCCTACGTGGTGCCGTCCTACAAGCTGCTGGTGGCCACGCTGGACACGCTGCCCAATCCCGAACTGAACGACGCGGACAAGGACGAGAAGATCGACCTGGGCGAGTAGCGTCGCCCGGGTGGAACCTCTGGTCCTCATTGGCAGGCTGGTGCTGGCCACGCTGCTGGGCGGCGTGCTGGGCGTGGAGCGCGAGGCGCGCAACCAGGCCGCGGGGCTGCGCACGCACACGCTGGTGGCGCTGGGGGCGTGCTGCTTCACGCTCTCCAGTGTCTACACGGAGGAGCTGCTCCGGACGGGCGCGAACCCCAGCGGCACGCAGACGGACATCAGCCGCATCGCCAGCCAGGTTGTGGTGGGCATCGGCTTCCTGGGCGCGGGCGTCATCCTGCGCCACGGGGAAGCGGTGAGAGGGCTCACCACGGCGGCGAACCTCTGGTTGACGGCCTCGGTGGGCCTGGCCTGCGGGCTGGGGCTCTACGTGGCGGCCGGCGCCACCGTGGCCCTGGCCCTCTTGTCGCTGGTGGTGCTGCGCCCCATCTCCCGGATGCTGTCGCCCGAAACAGGACGGCACGCCGGGCAATACAGGAAGCCGCCAGACGGCAGGAACAGCGAGGACGGGCCCCCCACGGGTGAAGAGGAGTCCCGTCCCGAGTGACGTGCGGGGTGCGTGCGGCCACCCGCCAGCCGCCCCCTATTCCACGGGCACCAGCGCGCCCGTCAGGTCGTGCGTGTAGGCCACCGGCCGGTGCGACGCGTCCCCCATGTCGTGGCGCGAGTCATCATCCAGGTCCAGCGCGCCCTCGGCCAGCATGGCGCCCGGGAGGCTGGCCAGGTCCTGGCGCAGGTAGACGTCGTCCTCATCCAGGTCCGCGACGTCGGAGAAGCGCACCGGGTATTCCCGCTCGAAGATGCGCCCCGTGCCGATGGTGAAGCCGCGCGGGTCCACCGCGACGATGCCACCGAGCGCTTCGCCGTCCCGGTCCCGCACCGTCATGCCCCGCTGAATGTCCGTTGGCTTGAACACGCTGCTGCCTCCTGCATTCGTGTCCGGCGAACGTGCTCACTCCCCCTGGAAACGGCGACCCCCTCCCCTCGCATTCATGCGAAGGGAGCAGGGCCTACACGGACTCAGGTTCAGGATCATGCGCCGGCGGCAGCAGCAGTCCTTCCTGGCCGCCGCCGAAGCGCCGGTCCATCTCCGTGCGCACGAAGCGCTCGATCTCCTCGGCGGTGGTCAGCTCCATGGCGCCCTGGAGCATCTCCACCGCTTCGCTCCGGCTCACCCGGCGCATCATCCGCTTCACCACCGGAATCTGCCCGGACGTCATGGACAGCTCGTCGAAGCCCAGCGCCAGGAGCACCAGGGTGAAGAGCGGATCGCCCGCCATCTCGCCGCACATGGAGACGGGGATGTTGGCGGCCTTCGCCGCGTCCACGATGCCCTGGAGCATGCGCAGCACCGACAGGTGCAGCGGCCGGTAGAGGTACGCGACCTCGCGGTTCTGGCGGTCGATGGCCAGCGAGTATTGGATGAGGTCGTTCGTCCCGATGGAGAAGAAGTCCGCTTCCTGTGCCAGCCGGTCCGCGATGGTCGCCGCGCTGGGCGTCTCCACCATGATGCCCACCGGGAAGCGCTTGCCCACCGGCACTCCCGCACGCCCCAGCGCCGTGCGGCACGCCTCCAGCTCGCTGCGCGCCTCCCGCAGTTCGCTCACGCCGCAGATGAGCGGGAACATGAGGCGCAGGTTGCCGTGCACGCTCGCGCGCAGCAGGGCGCGCAGCTGGACGCGGAACAGCTCCCGGTTGGACAGGCAGTAGCGGATGGCCCGCAGGCCCATGGCCGGATTGGGTTCCTTCTCGTGCTTCGTCTTGCCCGGCACCTTGTCGCCGCCCAGGTCCAGCGTGCGGATGGTGACGGGACGGCCGCCCATGGCCTCCAGCACCTGCTTGTAGGCGCGGTAGTGCTCCTCTTCCGTGGGCGCCGTCTTGCGGTCCAGGAACATGAACTCCGTGCGGTACAGGCCAATGCCCTCCGCGCCGTGAGCCAGGAGCGAGGGGATCTCCTCCAGGAACTCCATGTTGCCGTTGAGCCGGATGCGGAAGCCGTCCGTGCTCACCGCGGGCTGGTCCTTCGTGGCCAGCGCAAGCTGCTCGCTCTCCAGGTAGCGGCGCTGCTCCTCCCGGAACAGCGCGAGCTGGTCCTCCGTGGGGTTCACCAGCACCACGCCGCGCGTGCCATCCATGGCCACCAGGTCGCCCGGCGAAATCTGCTCGCTCGCGCGCCCCGCGCCCACCACCGCGGGCGTCTCCCGCGCGCGGGCGACGATGGCGGTGTGGCTCGTTTGTCCGCCCAGGTCGGTGACGAAGCCCGCCACGCGGCCGCTGCGAGCCATCATCGCAGCGTCCGCGGGCGGCAGGTCATGCGCGACGACAATGGCCTCCGCGGGCACCTCCACGTCCTCATCCACCACCTGGCCCATCAGGTTGCGGATGATGCGGTCGGCCACGTAGTCCACGTCCGAGCGGCGCTCGCGGAAGTACTCGTCCGGGATGTTGTCGAAGAGGTGCTTGATCTTGCGGGCCGTGCGCCGCACCGCCCACTCCGCGTTGATGCGGTCCTCCACGATGAGGCGGTTCACCTCATCCACGAGCATGGGGTCGTGGAGCATCAGCCGGTGCGCTTCCAGGATGAGGGCGTGGTCGCTGCCCTCCGTGCGCGTGATCTGGTCCTTCAGCTCCGCCAGCTGGCGGTCGGACAGGTCGATGGCGGTCTTCATCCGCATCCGCTCGGGTTCCACCTCCGCGTCCGCCAGGCGCAGCTTGGGCGTGCGGATGCGCTTCCTGTCCAGGATGAAGGCGTGGCCCACCGCCACGCCCGGGGAGGCGCCGATGCCCGACAGCCTGAGTGTAGGGGTGGCCTGGCTGCTCACGGTTCTCCTGACCTCTTGGGGAGTCTAACTCCCCTTTTGACGCTTACTGCGCTTCGCCAAACCGGTCCTCGATGAGCTTTTTCAATTCGGACAAGCAGGCCTCGGCGTCCTCGCCCTTGCAGGTGAGGGTCACCTGGGTGCCCTGGGCCGCCGCGAGCATCAGCACGCCCATGATGGACTTGGCGTTGGCGCGCTGTCCGGAGGCCTTGATGAAGACCTCGCTCTTGAAGCGGTTGGCCACCTTGACCATCTGCGCCGCGGCCCGGGCGTGCAGCCCCAGCGCGTTGATGATCTCGAAGGTTCCCTCGGCTTCACTGGCCATCGTGCGACTCCCGCTTCACTCGACTGTTCGTACTCACAGAAAGGCACCCGCCGCGCAGGCCAATCCCGCCGCGACGTAGAGGACCACGTAGGTGGGGACGCGCCGGTTGACGAGCACGTACGCCAACACGCCCACCGCCAGGCACCCCACCGCCAGGAACGGCGCCCAGGTCCCGCCCGCCGTCGCCCCGAAGCTCAACGCCAGCCACGCGGCCAGGCCGCCCGCGCTCGCCGCCGCCACGCCCCTCAGCCGGGCGCCCTTGGCGGGAAGGTTCACCCGCGCCACGGCCTCCACCAACCGGTCTCCCAGATTCAGGCCCAGCCAGTACAGCCGGATTCGCAGCAGCAGGTGCACCAGGTTGTACAGCACCAGGAAGAGCGCCACCGCCCAGACGCCCAACAGCGGCACCATGGCCGCGCACAGGCCGCCCACCGCGGGCTTGAGCGACAGCCAGAAGAACCCGTCCCCCAGCGCCGCGAGCGGCCCCATCAGCGCCGCCTTGAAGCCCACCACCCGGTCCGGCGTCTCTTCCCCCCGGGCAATCTTCTGCTCGTGGTTCACCACGCCGCCCACGATGGCCGCCGCCACGTACGGGTGCGTGTTGAAGAAGACCAGGTGCCGGCGCACCGCCGCCTCGCGCAGCGGACCCGGCGGGTACAGCTTCGCCAGCGCCGGGTAGACGGCGTACGCGAGCCCCAGGTTCTGCATGCCCTTGGGGTTCCACGACGCCTGGAGGAAGAGCGAGCGCAGGAACACGCGAAGCAGCGTGCCCCGGGACAGCCGCACGGGCGGCGTGAAGGCCGGCGCGGCGGCGGGCGCGGAAGGCACGGGAGTGGGCGTCGTGCTCAAGGCCGCTGCTCCTGCAACTGCACCAGCACCACCGCCACGGTGACGGCCGCCGCGGCCAGGCCCGCGTACAGGGGCGCGCGCTTCGCGTGGCTGGACTGCGCGGCGATGGCCGCCGCCACGGACGCCATGGCCGGGTACGCCCACGCCAGGCCCCGCACCAGCCCGTGCGGCAGCGCCACCATCAGCGGCTCCAGGAAGTAGCCGGCCAGCGCGCACACGCCGGTGATGGCGCCGTAGGACACGAAGTGCGGCCACATGCCCCACAGGTTCTGCCGCATGGCGCGGTTGAGGTTGCCGGCCTCCGCGGACGACAGCGCCACGCGCGCCAGCCGGGCGGAGTAGCCCTCCAGCAGCCGGTCCAGCCTGCGCCCCACCCGCCCCAGCCCGATGAAGAGCAGCACGGCCAGCGACCAGATGGCCGGCGTGGAGCCCGCGCCGGTGGCGGCGGTGAGGGTGGCGGCGGCGGCGGCGGTGCCGGTGGCCGCGAGCGTGTCGTTCTCAGGGAGTGAGGCGCCCAGGTTGGCGGTGCCCAGGTAGAACAGCTCCAGCAGCATGCCGACGGACAGGCCCCCGCCCACGTCGCCCAGCAGGGCGCCCATGAACGTGGCGGCCACCAGGGGCCGGGACAGCATGGCCTGGAGGAACGCCTTGCGCTCCACGGCCACCAGCCCCCCCCAGAGACACGCGAGCGCCACCTGGGTCCAGCCGACGTTCACCGGCTCACCCGGCCTTCGACCAGCGCTCGGTCAGGTCCGGCAGGTCCACGGACTTCTCCGCGGGCACGGCGCGCGCCTCCACGCGCACGCCCTGCGCGGACAGCTGCTGGAGGGCCTGCAGCTCCCCTTCCGCCAGGAAGACGGACGGCGACACCTGCCGCCTTCCGGTGCCGAAGTGCACGTTGCCCAGGTTGAGCTGGTCCATGACCAGCCCGTGCTGGAAGGCGAAGGGCACGGAGGCGACATCCCTCAGGAGCACCAGGGTGCGAACGCCGTCCTTGGACAGGGCGGCGAAGTCCACCTGGGCCAGGGGGAGGATCAGCACCTCGATGGCGCTCTGCACGGCGAGCGCCATGGCGGCACGGATGAGTGGACTGGAGGCCGCCTCATCGTCCGCCACCACCACTCGGGACACCTTGAGGTGGGGGAGCCAGGCTTCGACAACCTGACCATGGATGAGGCGGTTGTCGACGCGGACCAGGGTGATCACGGCAGTCTCGAATCGCCGACCCGTGCGGGTCCGTCAAGTTCGCGGCTGCTGCTGGGCCTCGCGAAGCAGGGCGGACGCACAGGTGATGTTGCGCTGGCCGTACGACGCCAGCTGGTTGGCCATGTCCGACAGGGCCATCTGCTCCGAACGGAGCGAGTTGGCCTTCAGCAGCATGGGCAGATTGACGCCGGCCAGGACTTCCAGATTCATCCGCTGACACATCATCAGCGATTCCTTACAGGGGGTACCTCCGAAGAGGTCGGCCATGATGATGACACCGTCCCCTTCATCCACGGTCTTCACCGCCTGCTTCATCTTGGCGCGGAGGTCCTCGACAGGGGCCCCCGGCTCGATGCTGCAAGTAGCCACGGCGGGCAGCTTGCCCACGATCTGTTCAGCGGTTGAGACAAGCTCATCCGCGAGACGCCCGTGCGATGCGATGACGAGGCCGACCATTGATCACCCCTGAGCCACTTCCCGGGAGAATTTGCGTCCTACGCCCATCAACGACCGGACGCAACTCCGGCGAAGTATTCCGCCTGCACCTGGGAACCGCTTCCCCAACGACTTCGCTTCGAAGGTAAGGCGACTGCGCCCACCATGCCTGGAATTTCAGGTCCGGGGAAGGGACGGGGTGTCGTCTGCCGGACGGGGAGCCGGGCGCGGTCTCCCCACGCTCTAGGAGATGCGCGGTGCGGCCCCGCGGTGCGTGCCCCGCGGGACGAGCCCGGCGCCCCCGCTCGGTGGGTAGGAAGGCGACCGTGCCGTCGCGCGGGAGCGGCTGTATCACCTGGGAATCCCGGGAGGGCCCGCGAGGTCCAACGGTACTCGGGGCATACCGGATTCTTGGGACCTGTCGCATCGGGTGCGGTGTCTCAGTGGACGACCAGGCGAGCCCTCTGCTCGGCGGGACGGATGCGGGCGGTGGCGCCGGCGCCGAAGGTGAGGAAGTCCTCCTCCATGCCGTCGCTGAAGATGACGCCGCCCTGGGGCATGCGGGACTCGAGCACCAGCTCCGCCTGGGCGGTGACGAAGCCGCCGACGATGTCCGCGCCGGAGTGACGGCTGACGAAGGGCTCGCGCACGACGAAGGCGAGCCGCGCGTCCTCCCAACCGAGCGTCCAGGGCTTCCCCGGCGTGCCGCCCGTGCAGCGGGTGAGCCCCTGCGCGAGCGCGAACACGGACGACAGCCACCCGCTGGAACCCGCGCCGGTGGACACGAGCACCCCGCTGGAGGACTGCGACTCCTCCTTGCCGCCGTAGCGGACCTGGTAGCGGGCGGACACGTGCGTGCGCGCGCCGATGAACAGGTCGTTGAAGGCGAGCAGCCGCTGGCCGTCCTGGAGCCGCGCCTCCGCCAGTTGCACCTGGCGCATCCTCGCGCGGCCCTCCAGGGTCCGCTGCACCGCGCTCCGGGCGTCGCGCGGGAGGAAGGGCAGGAGCACGCCGTCGAAGCGCTCCGGGTCTGGGTTCACGCCCACGAGCGGCTGGCTGCCCACGTACTTGGCCACGTTGGCGACGAGCCCGTCCTGCCCTATCGCCACCACCACCTCCTTGCCGGTGAAGAGGAAGGTGGGCACGAGCGAGCGGTCCACCTGCTGCACCGGCAACCCCACGTCCAGCTGCGAGCGAAGGGCGTCCACCGCGCGGCGGTAGGTGTCGTCCTCCGCCTCGAACCCGTTGAAGTCCTGGCCGTTGTGCTCCACGTAGAACTTCGCCTGCTTCTTGGTGTTGAAGCGGACCACCAGGTCCGCCAGCCGCGTCTTGCGCGTGACGAGGACGACCTTCTCGAACATGGCGAGCCTCCTTCGCGGGACTTCAGCGGTCGCGGGGGTCGAAGTTGTGGACGTCCGGGCGGCCGGGCTTGGGCGCGGGGCCGGGGTTGTTGCCGCGAGGGCCTGAGGTTGCGGGCAAGAGCGAGCGCAGCAGGTCCGGCGACACGTTGAGCTCGCCGATGCGCTGCGCGTTCTCGCCCATCTCGCGGAAGGCCAGGGCGATGTGGAGCGCGGGGTCGGCGCCGTTGGCGGACGTGGCCAGGAGCGTCTTCCAATCCACGTCCTTCACCGGCGCCAGCGTCTTCTCCAAGGCGTACGCGCGCGCATCCGCGGACTGGCGCTCGTTCTGGACCCAACGCTCCATGAGGGCGGCGCGCTGCTCCTCCACCGCGATGTCCGCGGCCATCTTCGCCTCGCGAATCTGGCGCTGGCGCTCCTCCACCACCAGCTCCGTGGCCAGCTCGCTCTCCTTGATGCGGCGCTCCTGCTCCACGGCCGCGTTGCGGCGGGCGTAGATGGCCTCGTCCGCTTCACGCTGGAGCCCTTCACGCGCGGCGGCTTCCAGCGCGCGCGCCATCTCCGGCGTGGGCTGGATGGAGAGCACGGAGAAGGCCATCACGTGCACACCCAGCGCCTTCACGGACTCCGCCTCCGCCAGCGCCGCGAGCACCCGGGCCTCCAGCATGTCGGACTGCACCAGCACCTCGCGCAGGCTCAGGGACTGCACCACCGCGCGGGCCCGCACCTGCGCGGCCTGCACCAGCCGGTCCGACAGCTTCTCCGGGTCGTCGGAGCGGTGACGCCCCGCCGGGGTGATGGAGTAGTCCAAGAGCCCTGCCAGCCTCCGCGCGTCCTCCACCCGGTATGTCAGCTGCCCCTGGATCGTCACCGGCTGGAAGTCGCGGGTGACCTCGTTGAAGGCGAACGGGACGTCCGCGCTCGACAGAGGCACCGCCACCAGCGTCGTCGCCGGCTTCCAATAGAGGAACGACAGGCCCGCGCCCTCGCGGACCACCTCGCCGTCCCGGTACTGCATCACGTACGTGGTCGGCGTCGACTTCATGTACCCGAAGAACATCCGCGCATCCCCCTCACCTGCTGCGTTTGGTTTGTGTAACCTGGACACCATCTTAGTGTTGTTAATACACATTCGCAACAGGACGTGCGGGAAAGCGGTGTAGGTGGCGTGGATGCCGGTGGACGGGGTGGGCCCGGGCGTCCTTGAATCGGGGGCATGACGCGCAAGCTCGGGGAGCAGTTGGTCCTGGATGGAGTGCTGACGCCGGAGGTGTTGTCCCGGGCGCTCGCGCGGCAGAAGGAGACGGGGCTGAAGCTGGGTGAGTGCCTGGTGCGGCTGGGCGTGGACGAGACGCCGGTGTTGCGGCTGTTGGCGCAGGAGTTGAAGACGCGCTTCGTGTCCACGGAGAAGCTGGCGCAGGCGAAGGTGGACGCGGCGCTGTTGGAGCGGGTGCCGGTGCGGCTGGCGGAGGGCTTCGACTTCATGCCGCTGCGGCTGGTGCAGGACGCGCTGTACGTGGCCATCTCCGAGCCGCAGCGGCAGCGGGCGTTGGAGGAGATCGCGAAGACGGTGGGCGTGGCGCAGGTGCTGCCGTTCGTGGCGGTGCGCAGGTCCATCCGCGCGGCCATCCGGAAGCACTACTACGCGGACGCGCACGCCTTCGAGCACCCGCCGGAGGACCTGGCGTGTCCGCACTGTGGCGCGTCGTGCAAGCCGGGGGATTTCCAGTGCGCGCGCTGTGAGCTGTTGCTCGTGAGGAGCGTGGAGGACCTGCCGCCCCGGGACAACGTGTCGCTGGTGCGCGCGCTGCTCACGAGGCCGGAGCAGACGGGAGCGCGCGGAGTGCCCCGTCCGCCGCAGCAGGAGGCGACGCGGGTGGTGACGTTCCAGGCGCACGCCCAGCCGAAGACGAAGGGGCCTCCGGTGCGGCCGGTCATCGTCGCGAGCCTGGACCTGGTGAACCGGCCGCTGAGCCCGTTCGAGGCGTACGTGCTGTCGTTCGTGGACGGGCGCACGGCGCTGGCGGACATGGCGATGATCACCCAGCTGACGGAGCTGGAGCTGCGCGCGGTGTTCGAGTCGCTGTCGGAGCGCGGCGTGACGAAGCTGGTGGGCACGCTGGCGTCGGCGGAGGTGGCGTTCACGGGGGATGGCGTGCCTGCGTTCTCGCGCGAGCCGAAGACCGTGCCTCCGGCTGCGGCCGCGAAGGTGGCGGCGGCTCCGGCGGCGCGAACCCAGGCTCCGCGGCAGGCGCCGATGCCTTCGGTCTCACTGGCCTCGGCACTGACGTCGAAGCCTCCTTCCGTGGCACCGGCTCCGGTGGCCAGGAAGGAGGACGCGCAGGAGGAGGTGCTCCAGCGTGTCGTGAGGCTGGAGCAGGCGGGGAAGATGGCGGAGGCGCTGGACCTGCTGGAGCGCAGCATCGGGCTCCTGCCGAAGCCCGCGCCTCTCTACAACCGCATGGGGATGATCATCCTGAACCACCAGCGCGATTACGAACGCGCCAGTGCGTTCTTCAAGATGGCCTCGGACCTGGAGCCGGAGAACAGCGTCTACACGATGAACCTGTACTCCGTGCTGGCGCTCAATGCGGAAGCCACGAACGCGGGACAGAAGAAGCCCCGGCGCTGAAGGTACCCTCGGTTGAGGGGTCTGACTCTTGGGGATCATGAATCTGGACCGACAGATCCACCGCGTCTTCGGGCTCGAGAAATCTTCGGTCCCCGTGCGAGAGCAGCCCCTGCCCGTGAGCGATACGAGCCTAGCATTCATGGGCTATCCCATGCTGCGGCAGGCGGAGGTGTTCCTTTCCGTCCCTGCACTGGAGCGCTGGCGGACGGAACAGTCTCTGGCGTTCCCCCAGGAGTGCTGCGTCTGTCTGCGAGCAGTGCAGCGCTTCCTGCCAGTCCATGCTGCCCCAGGATGGATGGGCCTCCTTCGCCGGAAGCAGATCCTGGCGGCGGTTCCCCATTGTGAAGAGCATGGGCGCCAGGACGAAGCGCGACTCCTGGTCCAGGTGAACTCCTGGAGCGAGTGGGTCTGCCAGGTTGCGCTGATCGGGCAGAACGAAGCGTTTCTCCTCAAGACCCGGGAGCTCAACCAGACCGGGGACATGGCGCCCCCCTGGAAGGCATTTCCCGGGTACGAGCCCGTGTCTTCAGGATGGCGACAGGGCAATGGGGAGTATTGGTTTGCTCACGTCTGGTCTCCGTTCTGGCAACGCTTGTCTCCTGAGGAGCGGCAGCAATACAACCAGCGATGGACGGCTCCAACAGACTGGCACTCCTGGCTGATGGATCTTCCCTGAGACAAACCCCAGCGCTGAAGAGGTGCACATGCCCTCCCCTTCCGAGTCATACCTGCTGGACTTCCATGCGCGCCTCGCGGGCGTGACGTCCCGATGGTTCGGGCACGCGCCCGTGCAGCGGGATGAGGAGACGGCGCCTTCAACCTATGCGCTGCTGGAGGCGGTCGTGCCTCACGACGCGCGGCCCCTGGCGGTGCTCGACCTGGCTTGTGGGGATGGCTACCTCCTGGAGCTGCTTGCACGGAGGAAGCAGCCCGGGCTGTCCCTGATGGGGCTCGACATGAGCGAGCACGAGCTTGTCGCGGCACGGGCGCGGTTGCACGGCGCTGCGGCACTGTTCCAGGGACGCGCGCAGTCGCTTCCTCTCGGCGATGCCAATGTCGATGTCGTGCTGAGCCACCTGGCGCTCATGCTGATGGACGACGTGGAGACCGTGCTCGCGGAGATGCGGCGCGTGCTGAAGCCGGGCGGACGGGTGTCCATCGTCGTGGGTGGAGACCTGGTGCCGGGCAACGCGCTGGAGGTGTTCGCCGGACTCATGAAGAGCGCGGCGGCGGTTCCTCCCACTCGGCTGGGCGATCCGAGGGTCCGTACTAGCGATGGGTTGCGAGAACTCTTCGCCGAAGGCTTCGTGGACGTCGCGGTGCAGTCCCTCTCCGTGCAGGGGGATGGGTCGCCCCATGAGGTCTGGGAGTCGCTGCTCACGACGTACGATGCGGACCGTCTGTCCCCGGCTGCACAGGCGTCGCTCCAGGCCTCGTTCCTTCAGGCCGTGGAACCGCTGCGACGCGCGGATGGCAGCGTTCCGTTGCGCTGGGGCATGCGGCAGCTGACGGCGACCCGGGAGGCTCACGCGGCATGACCCTTCCCAGGAAGGGCACCTGCCGGGTTCGCTTCGGTGAGCCCCATTTCTAGTCGCACCAGAGGGCCGTCACTCCGGGCCAGGTTCGCGACATGAGCCGGCGGGCACTCACGGCGGGGTGGAGGCCCCTGGTCGCGGGGGCTCCGTTCCGCGTCGAATACAGCGTTCCGCTGGATACTCCCGGAACCCTCTTCCAAGAGCCCGAGCCCAGAAGACCGCGCCCCCTCCCGAAGGAAGAGGGCGCGGATGCACAAGCTGAGAAGGAGACGATGTGCGGTGCCTTGTCTGCATCCGTGGCCGGGCGCTCAGGTGCCGCTCGGCAACAACCGCCGACAGACGAACCCCTCCGGAGTTGGAATGCAGGCCGTTGCTTCGAGTTCTTCGAAGACGTGCCGCAAGGTTGAAGTCAACTTGACCCCGAAGACCTCCATTTCGGACCACGGGGGGTCGTGTGCGAACTCACCATGGTGCTCGGCCACATCACCGGCAATCCTGGCGCACATCGCCTCAGGAGATTCTCCCTCGAGAGCGGCGAATGACGTGACGCCCACCGCAAGAGGATCGGCTGCCGCATCCCCCAAGCCGCTCTTCCAAACTCCTTGGATGACTGGAGTGTTCTCGCGCGATTCAACGACCCATACGTGAAAGGCGCGAGCCAGCTCAGCCACCCGGTCTCCGAACCCCTGATCAACCACGATCCCCACTTTGTGCGGCGGCATTGGCATGGTGCGCTCCCCTATCGAGGCAACTCATCCGGTCGCGGGGGCCGTACGCCCCCTGGCGCGGACTTTTCATGGACGTGCGGCGTTGGAACGTTGTTGTGCGTGTGGGGGTTCGCGTGCTGCGTATCCACTCGCTTTGCCTGGTCAAAGCCCGTCGGATTCCGCGGGTTCGGCTGCCATTCCGCGTAACCAGTGACACGCCCCTGCGAATCTTTCTTGAACGTCGTATGCGGCCCCTCCGCCCTAAGGTCAGGCTTCAGATTGTTTGCGCCGCGTCCACCGTCCCCTCCAACCTTGACGGCGATCACGGCAGCCGTCGCTTGGGTCGCATCGTCTCCCGAGTCCCCTCTGCCTGCAACCTGCCCGAGGCGCTCAACAATCTTCGCCATGCCAAGTAGGAACTGATCGTCGACCTGGTCGACTGCAGCATCCAGTTCATCCGTACCGAAGTTGGCGGGCACCTGGCCCCCTGTCGATTCGGCCTGGAAGAATGCCCGACGCGCCTCGGACGTCATCGCCTCGAGTTCGCCCGCCGTCACACTTCCTGGCACACGCCCCGGTCCTCGTCTCCGACCGTCTGGCCCCGTCGCATACCAGGTGTCGTTCTGCCAGCCGAAGTAGGGGCCGTAGACGTTGGGGTCACTCGATTGCCCGCCTCCGTCACCTCCTACCGCGACGTTCTCCCAGCATCCGCCATCATCAGGGGTTCCAACGCAACCCCCATCATTCATGAGCCCACTTGGATCCGTGTAGCGAAGCGGATTGTTCCACGCGTAAGCGTAGCGGTTGTGGGACTGACTCCTGAACGGCGACTGGACGAACGGGTCCGGAGTCAGGAAGCGGCCTACGGATGGATCGTAGACGCGTCCCTTCATGTTGATGAGCCCTAATTCATCGTCATGTGAATGGCCGGTGAAACCCTCAGGCAGGCCCTTCCCCAGGACGGGCAGGTTGGCCGTTGCAAGCGCCTGAGGGAAGACACGACGACCGAACGGGTCAAACTTCATCCGAGCAACCAGCGCCCCCTGCTGGTCGGAGAGCGCCTCCACGCTGCCCAGCGGATCGCGATGAACGTAGGCGATGTCCTGCACGAACGGGCCTGACTCCCTCCGGGTCAGCGTCACTCGGGCAACGGGCCGTCCCCCCGCTGTGATGGAGAACAGGTGGCGCGTCCGCCATCTCTCCACCTGCTTCTCGTACAGCCCGGCCCCCACCATGACGGAAGACTCCCCGTTGGAGCGCGCCTTGCGCACACGTGCATCGAAGGCGTCGTACTGGAAGGTCAGCTCCTCCGCGCCACGCTGGATGCGGTGGGGGAGCCCTGCCACCGTGTACTCCACGCTGGTGCTCCCCGGGGCCGTCACCCGGAAGCCACGCGCGTCATATCCGTATGAACCCGGGGGGCCTTGAGTCACGGCGTGCGGCGGGGCGCCGTTCTGGCCATAGACATACGACTCGCTGGGAGAGCCACCTTCCACGGTCGTGCGGCTCGTGAGGTTGCCGTCCGGCGAGAAGCCGTACTCAAAGATGGCGCGCTGGCAATTCTGATACACCGTCCATCGAGTCAGTCGATCCAGGCTGTCATAATCAAACTCCTCGGTCGACTCCGCCACGCCGTCATTGCGTTCGGTGAGGTTGCCGTTCGCGTCATAGCTGAAGAGCAGTCGCTGGAGGTTGGACGTTCCCAACCCCGTCTCCACCAGACGCAATGAGCCCACGCTGTCATAGCCGTAATGGCTCTCCGTACCGTTTCCCAGAACGGCATGGCTCAAATGCCCGCTGGCCGTGCGAGCCCCCACCTGCCAGTAGACAAGCTGTGATGCAACGTTCCGCACGTCCAGCAGGTCTCCACGCGGCGTATAGCCATACTGGAGCTGGAGGCGTGAGACCCCCCGGACTTCCGGATAGGCGACCATCTTCAGCCGGCCGTACGCGTCGTAGGTGTAGTCGAAGGCGTAGGGAGCGCCCTCTACCAGAGTCGTCTCCTGGCTGCGACGACCGAGCGTGTCGTAAGCATAGGCGGTGGACACACCGTCCGCGCTCGTCGTGCCCGCCAGTGCGCCCACGCCGTTGACCGCCGTGTCCCAGGAGTACGTGCTTTCTCCAAGCGGAGTGACGACCTTGGTGGTACGGCCCAGGGCATCGCGGAGGAAGACCTGCTGCTCTTCCTCCGCGTCCTCCATGAAGCGCGTGTCACCAAAGGCGTTGTAACGCGTCACGGATACGCCGTTCGAAGGGTCGGCCAACCGGGTACGCCGGCCCCGCACGTCGTATTCCATGCTGGCGTGTCGCCCCACGGACTCGGTTCCCGTCACCGTGCCAAAAGGGCCGTATTCGAAGATCGTGTTGAGCACACCCCCCACCGGGTTCGGCTCGCTGACCTTCACGGCCCACCCGCGACCATTCAGTTCGGTCTTGGTGGCATTGCCCCGCGCATCCGTTTCCGTAAGGGTCAGCCCCTCATAGGTCAGGAGACGGAAGCTATCGTCCGGTTGCGTCAGCCGGGTGAGGCGCCCCAGCTCGTCGTATTGATAGCGCGTGCTCGCCACAGCCGTCCCGCCCGAAGGAGAGGGACGCTGCACCTCCACCAGGCGTCCAGCAGCGTTGTAGAGGTAGTTCTCCTCAGTAGGGCTGCCGGCGAAATCCTGGCGCTGCCGTGTCACCACTCGACCCAAGGAATCCAGAAAGACCGTTTCCGCACTGCCTCCCGCCCGAGTCGTCCGGATACTGCCCGGCAGGTATTCGTACGAAACATCCGCGAGCGTCGGTCCGTCCTCGACGCGCAGGCGGCCAAAAGCGTCGTACTGCCGGCGTTGGCGCACCCCATTCGCATCAACGGTTGCGGCCAGCACACCCAGTCCAGGGTGATAGGCCATCATCTGGCGATGCCCGGCCGGATTGATGATGGCGGAGACAGTGGTCTTCGTGGCGGCGTCGTACTCGTATGACGTGGTCCGTGTCTCTCCGGTCAGGGTCCGCAGCGTCACGCCGCTGCGAAGCCCCATTCCGTCCGGCGAGTAGTCGTAGTGGGCGGCCAGGTAGACGTCGAGGTCCGTCGAGTCCGGCTCGATCACCTCGTCCGTGAGCAGGCCCGAGCCCGGGGCATGGGTGAAACTCCGGCTGCGCGCACGAGATACCCCCAGGGCAGTCGTAGCGGTCTCCGTGACCCGGCTGGGCAGTCCCACCTGCCATGTCGAGGCACGGTTCTCATAGGTGGTGTCACGCCGCGACACGTAACCATCCGACCACACCCACTTTTCCGCTTTCACATTGCCGAAGTCCGCATCGAAATCCTCCACTGTGTGCGTCACGGACCACAGCGTGGGCAGCCCCAGTTCGTACGCATGCTCGGCCTTCGATGCCGTGTAGACGGCGAAGTAGCGAGTTCCATCCGCCGCGGTGCGCTCAACATACGCAGGAGTGGCGACGGTTTCCCGGATCCAGGTTCTGCCATTCGACAGCGGGGTGCGCACCGTACGATTGAGAAGCTGCCGCGCCAGCGGGTACCTCGTCCCCACGAGAGGAGCGAGGGCATAGGTCTCACGCGAGACGGATCCAGAAGAGTGGTCCGTCACCGTTCGCTTGCGAATGCCGAGCAGCCCCTTTCCCATGGCATCCAGGCGGGCGTCCTCGTACTGGTAGGAAACGCGGCGCATCGGGTGGCCCGGCCCCGCCTCGGTTCGCATCTCGGAAGCCAGCCACATGCCCTGCCGCACGCAGGGCTGTGGGTAGATGCAGCTCTGCCCTCGAGTGTACGTGGCCGTGTCCGTGAGCGGCGCGTAGTCGAACTCCACCCGTGCGCCCATGGCATCTGTCGCCGACCGCAACAGAAAGGGTTTTACTCCCTGTCGGATCCATATCTGGAGTGCGGAGGCTGAGCTATCCGGCTGCACGAAGTCCATCTGCCCATCGCCATTCACATCCAGCGCAAGCGAGCGATACATCCCTCGATCCGCGGACACCGCGCCAATGGGGATGAAGAGCGTGGTATCAACAAAGCTGGACCCGCGCGACAGAAGCACCCGAGCCCGGGACCGTGCGAAGGAGCCCGGAACAGTCGCGACACCCTGATCCAAAAGCACGATGTCCTGAAGCCCATCACCATTGATATCAGCCACGCGCACACCGTTATCGATGGAATGGCGTGTGTTGCCCCAGCCTTCGGGCGGAGGATTGAGGTATTCAAGTGCCGGCCCCACCTTGGCCTCAGCCGGGAAACCCTGTGTGGGTTGCGGCACGAAGCCCAGTCCCGTGTTGAGCGAGAGGGTCGCGTCTCCGCCGGCCTGAGGATAGGACACGAGGTCCGTCAGGCCATCGCGGTTGACGTCAACGAACAAGTGCCTCTGTCCGCTCGTCTCCTCACGAGGGATTGAAGTCTCCTTCCAAAGAGAGGTTCCATCCGCCTTCATGCCCAGAAACCAGTAGTTACTGCCCACCATATAGGGAATTGCGTCATCACCCGGATCGCTCTCCCACCTGGGGATGAGCAGACCCGTGCGCCCCGAGCCGTCCAGGTCAAGCGGGAATGCCGTTGTCAACGCGGGGAAACTGGGAGGCGCGAGGCCCATGGAGAATGGAGCACCGCTGTTGATGGGTCCCAGCCGGTACCCAAGTCCAACCAGGCCCTGGCCACCCATCGGCAGCCCTGTCGGGCGGAGCAAATCCAGCCGTCCGTCCCCATTCAGGTCCACGGTCCAGAAGTTGCGCAACGAAGTCCCAAGTTCGGCTTGCTGCTCCTCTCGGCTGAACGCGCCACCGCCCCAGCTCTTCATCAGGTGAAGGATCCGCTCGCCCGTTGGGACATTGTTCGTGGAAACAATGAAGTCCAGGAGTCCATCTCCGTCCCAGTCGGTGAAGCGCCCATCGGAGGTGGACTCCCCGGCAGAAGGGGGCACCGGAAGAAAGGCCAACGGCTTCTCGGCGTCGAAACCCGTGCCATTGCTGTAGCGCACGAACCATTGCACGGCCGAGGTTCCCACCCGCTTGCGGTAGACGAGGTCGTCCCGTCCGTCCGCATTGACGTCAGCGCCCAAGAAGGACTGCAGGTCAGCATATGCGCTCGGATTTGGAGGCTCTGTCGTCAGCGCGTAGTTCCACAGGTTTCCCCAGCTAGTGGGGTCAAGGCTTTGGGCATAGGTGAACCGGAAGGGGTTTCGGCAAATGTTACTTCCGTCACACTCCGTCACTTCGCCCAGGGTGCTGATTCCCGCGGCGCTCCCATTCGGTTCGTTCGGCAGTCCGTCGTAGCGGTAGCCCAGCGTGTACGAACGCAACAAGGAGCGCGTCTGGCCCAGCCCGGTAGGCCCCCATGCCTCTATTTTCTTCAGCCGGCGCCGAAGCTGGAGGGAGAATCCGCCTGCGAAGCTGCCCACCACATCCGTACGCGGTTCGTACGCGAAGGAGACGCTCGCGAGCGCAGGAGGTGCTCCCGCCACGGAGGAACCTGTGTATCGGATCTCCACCGGCAGCTGCTCCTCTGCCGCAGCGGGAATGTCGTATGTCACCGTGAGGAAGTTGCCGCTGCGATCCTCGACGCGGGACAGGGCCCAGGCGAAGGTGCGCGTGCCCCCTTCCGGTATGGGCTGCTGGTGGGTCGCGGAGCCGCTCCCCCCCAATGTAAGGATCAGACCATCCTTCGTGTACATCTTGAAGGTGGCGGGTCCATTGTCGCCTACACCCAGAGATACAACGCGAGCATAGACATCATTCTCGGTGCGATACTCGGCTCCGTCAGCACCATAGGCGCCTGAGACAACCATCAGCCGTTGGCCGTCCAGACAGAAGCGATCGCTCGTATCGAAGCGGATCCGGTCAGAGGCACCATCGTGGGCCATCGTCTTGCGGCAGCGTGTGATGCGTGAAAGGCCGGCGAGATTCCAACCCATTCCAATCAGCCCATTGCCGCTGTCGCTGCTGTAGTTCAGCGCCAGCCGTGGTTCGATGCCCAGTCGCCCTGGAGACGTCCACAATGGGAACGTGTAGCGGGCGGTGCCCACCGACGTGACCCATGCACCAGGCATCGTGGAGCCTGCGGCTTTCGAAGAACTCGTCTGGGTCTGAAGGACGGTGTCGGAATCGACGACAGGGGGCGAAGCATCACCGATGTGCTGGCGCCGTGTGGCCATGAGTTGACGTGTGTCGTTGATGGGAGCGGAAGGGCTACAACTGGCCACGAGTTGCGTGGCATAGATCCAGACCACCGCGCAAGCAGAGACTCGTTTCATGGTGATTCCCGAGATAATCTATGATGTTTCAGTGAAAATTATTTACACACCGACGGATTCGCACGCCCCCATGCGGAGAATCAGGAGAGCGGATGGGATTCACAGCGTCGGGCACGTTCCACAATCATGGCTGCCACCGCAGCCATCCGGAGCGACACCGCAAGCGGTATGGGCGCAGGCCTCCGTCTGTGGCACTGGCGTGCATTCGCAGGACATGTCATCAAACCGGCAGACATCGCCTTCGTCCACAGCGAGATCGCAGTCGTTGTCCCGACCGTCGCAGCGCTCAAGCTCTGGAGCCAGCGGGATGCATGTCTGGGGCTGGCCATCACGACACGCCGGGACGGATGCCGCACATTGCCCCTGCCCACAGCTCAATGTTCCCAGCCCTTCATCACTCACACCGTCGCAATCGTTGTCCCGCCCGTCACAGACTTCAGGGGAGGACGGCAGAGGGAAGCAGACCTGCCAGACACCGCCCTGACAGGCGTATTTCGAGGTATAGCAATCTCCAACACCACAAGAGATCCGACCAAACTCGTCCTCGTCGCGCACGCCATCACAATCACTATCGACGCCGTCACACGCTTCCGGAGTGGGAAAGATGACCTGCTCGCAGGCGTAGTCTCCGTTGGAGCAAATCAACCGGCCGGCGGAGCACGCACCCGGTTTGTTCACGGAGCAGCCTTGGGGGGTGATGTTGTCAACGATGCCGTCAAGGTCATCATCACACGAGTTACACGTTTCAGGTCTGGGCGCGAGTTGGCTCTGGCAGACGCCAAAGTTGCCATCCCCCAGGCACATCTGGGTTCCCTGGCCTGTCGCTCCACAACTACACGCACGCTTGCTGGTCTCCGTGACTTCGCAGGGGCCATAGATCCCTTGCTCATTGGCATAGCTCAGTCCCGAACAACCGTTATTCACCCCTGACGTGAAGGTACACGCCCTGGGCGGGGGGGGCGTCGAGCATGGGGGATGCTGGCAGCAGGTCTCACAAGTGGCAGAGGGGTCCACCTGATTGGATGGAGTGTTGGCATCGCTGGCGGCAGCCCAGAGCGCCAGGGAGATCAATAGCAACCGCGCAGATGTGCCTGCCACGACAGCCCGGAACAGCCCCCACGGAATCAATGTATGCATAGAGTTCAGAACGGCCTTCGCGAGCCGGGACAATTCGATTCCCGAGTGCATGGACATGGCGCTGCCCCCTTCACTTCCTAAAGGGGCACCCATGACTCCGAAGGCGACTGCAATTTCGTGTCCAGAGCGGAAGTGGCAGCCGCTTCTGACTGACGGCGTCGCGCAGGGTCTCCAGAGCGGGACCCGAGTCCGCCGCGCAGGACGCATCAGATGGCGGGGACCCTGTCACAGCGCTCCGATGGAGCGAACTCAGCCTCTTGGCGCTCTGAGGCAGGCCTTACAGGTGGACAGATGGAAACTTCGCGTGCGTAGGGCCGTCGCCGTGTTTACGCCCCGCCTGACGAGGCTTTGCAATGATCCGGCACCGCTAGCCCGCTCTCGGCATTGTGGTGGCATCCTGACCTCGAAGCGCACCAGCACGAGGGACCGCTACACCGGATGTTCGCGGCAGCGCGAGTCACGAGGCGATTTTTCGCCTGTTCGTCACCGTGGCGCCGGTCCCAACCCGCCTCACCCGCGCGGCGCCCACGGGACGACGTGCAGCCTGTTGCCGTCCTCCGTGGGCTTCGCCTCGTGGAGCGTCATCGCGAGGGCGCCTGCCGCGTCACGCGTGTGATGCACGATGAGCGCAGGGGTGGGAATCCCCGGCATGGCTTCCGTCAGCCACGCGTAGCCCTCCTCGGGGGTCTTCGCCTCCAGGACGGCGATCGTGGCGTGTCCCGTCTGCGCCGCGGTGCAGAGCATCTGCATGTCCTCCAGCGTGCGCACCTCGTCCGCGAAGAGGAGGTCCGGGTCCTGCCGCAGGAATGAACGCAGCGCCTGCACCAGCTTCAACTCAGCGCTCACCTTCACGACGCCGATGGCGCCTCCCGGCCCTCCCTTCGGATCCTCCACGGCCGCGAGCGCGTGCACGTTGTCGGGCAGCGCATCCATCACCGCCCGCAGGGTCGTGCTGCGGCCCGTGTTGGATGCTCCCGTGAGCAGCACCAACTGGCCGTTGAACAGCGTCTTGTCCAGGCGGTTGAAGAGCCCCTTGAGGAACTCCGCCGCTTCGGCGGAGAGCGGGAGGCTGGCGATGCTCGGGTACGCCTGGCGCGTCTCCCGGTCCCTTGCCAACACCGTGGTCCAGGTGCCCAGTTCGTCTTCGCGGAACGACACTCGGAACTCGATGTCCGGATCCGCCGCGCCCGCCGGGAAGGACACGTGACCCCGGTCGGGCAGCACCGGATCCGCACCCCGCTTCGCGTGCGCCGTCAGCGCCTTCCCCAACGGCCGATACAGCTCATACGCCATGGGCTGACGCACGGGCACCCGCTCCGCGCCCAGCAAGCCCACCGTGCCCGGCGTGTCCTTCGCGATGAAGAACAGCGTGATGCCCGCGTTGATCACCCGGCCGCCCGTCTCCGCTCGGGCTTCGTCGCCGTCGCCGTCGTCCTCCTCCGAGACGCTGTCCGTGTCGTCCGCCGCCCAGACGGAGAACATCGCCGCGCCCGTCCTGCCCGCGACGTCGAAGAGGGCCGCCGCCAATGCCTCCGGCGTCCTCGGCGACGCGGCCGCTCCGGTGGGGGCCCGGCCCGCTTCCCCCAGTTCCTGGAGCAGGCTGGAGAACACGGCTTCCGGCGTGGCGGGGGCTTCGGACTTCGGGCTCGGAGTCGTCATGGCGCGGACCATGGCATGGCCCCTCGCGGCCCAGCCACGCTGGAAACGGCCCCCGGGAAGCCTCCTCCTCGTTGAAAACCGGTACGGCCGCCGGCCTGCCTTGAGAACGAGCGAGGAAGCCCACAGGAAGGGCTCCCCTCCAGCAGGCGCTTGGGTAACATCGCTTGATGTTCCGGCGTCTCACCAACGCGCTGCGACGGCTGTGGCTCCGCCCCACCGAAAGCAGCCCCCCGAACCGGCAGAGCCTGCCCGACGGTACCGGCCCCACCGTCGCCACGCCCCGGCGCTCGCGCGCGTCGGTCTCGGAGGAGTCCTCGCCTCCGGTCCGCACCAGCCGCCCACGCCGCCCGGCCGTCCGCATCGTCGCGCACGGGGCCGCTCCGCATGTCAGCAACCGCAAGACGTCCAGCCGCGCCGGCGTCACCCCCCCGCGCTTCTACGACCTGCACGACGACTTCCGCGCCCCCGGCCGCTGGGAACCCGGCGACCCGCTGGACCCGGAGGACAAGGAGGTGGGCGACATGTGGATGTTCACCGCCGGGCGCCCCGTGAACCCGCCCGGCCCCCTCCACATCTCCAACGAGCAGAAGGCCGCCCCGCTGGACTTCAGCCTCGCCGGCGCCAGCCTCACCCCCGTGGTGCACCCGCGCGTCGCCGCCGTGCTCGCGCGCCTGGCGCCGGAGGACGTGCAGCTCATCCCCGTGCACATCGAGGGACAGATGGAGCCGTACTTCCTCGTCGTCGCCACACGCCTCATCCGCTGCGTGGACGAAGCCGCCTGCCTGGAGGTCCACCACTATGGCCCCGGCGACGGCGTCCCCTCGCGCGTGGGCCAGTACCGCTCCGTCCGAGGCCTGCGCATCGACCCCGACCAGGTGGGCCGCGCCCGCGTGTTCCGCCCCTGGGGTTGGCCCGTCACCCTCGTCGTCTCCGAGGCCGTGAAGGAGGCCCTGGAGAAGGAGGGCATCACCGGCGCCTGCTTCACGCCCGTCACGGACACCCGGCACTGAAACCCGGGGGTCCGCAAGGACGTTCCAGCGCCCTACTCCTTCTCGATGTCCCGGTCCCACAGCTGCACGCGGCCGTAGTCCGCGGACAGCCGTCGCACCATCTCCGCCGCCAGTGACACCGAGCGGTGCTTGCCGCCCGTGCACCCCAGCGCCACCGTGAGGTACGCCTTGCCCTCCTTCTGGTAGCGGGGGAACAGGAACCGGCAGAGGTCCACGACCTTCTCCAGGAACTGCTGCGTCTCCTCGCGCTCCAGCACGTACCCGGACACCTTCGGGTTCTTGCCCGTGAGCCCCTTGAGCTCCGGCACGAAGTACGGGTTCGGCAGGAAGCGCACGTCGAACACCAGGTCCGCCTGCGGCGGCACCCCGTACCGGTAGCCGAAGGACATGATGGACAGGCTGGGCCCCGTCGTGGGCTCCGGGCTGAAGCGCCCCTGCACCATGCGCTTCAGGTCGTGCACGTTGAGCGCCGACGAGTCGATGACCTGGTCCGCCATCTCCCGCAGGTCCTTCAGCGCCTCGCGCTCCGCGTGGATGCCCTCCGCCACCGTGCCGTCCGGGGCCAGCGGGTGACGGCGGCGCGTCTCGCTGAAGCGGCGCATGAGGCTGTCGTCGCTGGCGTCCAGGAAGAGCACGTCCACCTGGTGGCCCGCGCGGCGCACGTCCGCGAGCACGCGGGGCGCGTCCTTGAGGAAGACGCCTTCGCGCGCGTCGATGACCAGCGCCATGCGCTCGATGTTGCCGCCCCCCGCCAGCTCCGTGAGCTTGGGCAGGAGGAGCACCGGCAGGTTGTCGATGCAGAAGAAGCCGGCGTCCTCCAGCGCGCGGATGGCCGTGGACTTACCGGAACCTGACATGCCGGTGATGACGATGATCTGCTTCGCGGGGGCGGTCACTCGACCTCTTCTCCCAAGGTGCGGCGCATCGCCCCCTGGGCGATGGCTCGATTGAGTCGTTCGGCGAACTCTCGCGCCGAATGGTGGCCCTGAAGCTTCAACAGCTGGTTGCGCGCGGCCACCTCCACGATGGTGGCCATGTTGCGTCCAGGACGCACGGGGACGACCGACAGGGGGATGTCCACGCCAACAATCTGCAGGTGCTTGTCCTCCACGCCCAGTCGGTCGTACTCCTGGTGCGGATCCCATTCCTGCAGCTCAATCACAAGCTCAATCTTCTTCTGTTCCCGGACGGCGGACACTCCGAAGAGGTCCTTGATGTTGATGATGCCCAGTCCGCGAATCTCCATGTGGTGCTTGATGACCGGATTGCCCGCGCCGTAGACGGCCCCCTTGCGCCGGGTGACGTCCACGATGTCGTCCGCCACCAGCCGGTGGCCCCGCATCACCAGGTCCAGGGCGATTTCACTCTTGCCGATGCCGCTCTTGCCCAGGAGCAGGATGCCCACGCCGAAGACGTCCATCAGCACGCCGTGCAGGCTGCTGGACTCCGTGAGCGCGTCCTCCAGGAAGTTCTGCACCCGCTGGATGAACTCGCTGGAGAGCAGCGGCGTCTTCATCAGCGACAGGCCCGCGGCCTCGCAGGCGTCCACCAGCGCGCGCGGCACGTCCAGCGCCTTGGTGACCACCACGCACGCCAGGTCCTCTTCGCTGAAGAGCTTGGCCAGCGAGGCGTGCTGCGCGTCCTCCGCCAGGGTGGCCAGGTAGGAGATTTCAGTGTTGCCGAAGACCTGGACGCGGTGCGGGTGGAGGTGCTCGGTGAAGCCCGCCAGCGCCAGGCCCGGCTTCTGGATGCGCGAGGAGTCCACCGTGCGCGCCAGCCCCTGGGTGCCCGCCATCAGGGTCAGCCGCAGGTCGTGGCCCTGGTCCTCGAGGAGCTGGGAGATGCGAATGGATTTCATCGTCGGGACCTGGATATCACCCACCGGCCTCCGGAGGTGAACCGCACCGTGTCCGCCGTCCCCCCCGCCTCCCCTACAG
>NZ_RAWQ01000062.1:0-44590 GCF_003668965.1 Corallococcus sp. AB030 | reverse complement strand
TTCCCGCCCTGTTCAAGGTGGCCCTGGCCCCCGTACAGGCGTTCTTCCGGCTGGAGGCCAGCAGTGGAATCCTCCTGGCGCTCTGCGCGGTGGCCGCGCTCGCGTGGGCCAACTCACCCTGGGGCTCCACCTACGCCGCCGTCTTCGACGCCCCCCTGCACCTGGAGATCGTGGGCCACGGCGGCCACTTCACCTTCCGCGAGCTCATCAACGACGGGCTGATGACGCTCTTCTTCTTCCTCGTGGGGATGGAGATCAAGCGCGAGCTGTCCGCGGGCGAGCTGCGCACCTTCTCCCGCGCGCTGCTGCCGCTCATCGCCGCGCTGGGCGGCATGGTGGTGCCCGCCGGGCTCTACCTCGCCTTCACCCACGGCACGCCCGCGCAAGTCGGCTGGGCCATCCCCATGGCCACGGACATCGCGTTCGCCATCGGCTGCCTCACGCTGGTGAAGGCGCGCGTGGGCCACGGGTTGGTGGTGTTCCTCACCGCGCTCGCCATCTTCGACGACATCGGCGGCATCCTCGTCATCGCGCTCTTCTACGGCACGGGCCTTCACGTGGAGTGGCTCGCGGTGGCCGCGGGCCTGGTCGCGGTGCTCTGGAGCTTCAACCGCTTCTACGTGCGCAACGGCCTGCTCTACGCCGCCGTGGGCCTGGCGCTCTGGTACGCCATGCACCACGGCGGCATCCACGCCACGCTGTCCGGCGTGGTGCTGGGCCTCTGCATCCCCGCGCTGCCCACCCGCCCGGGGCGCGAGGTGCTGGAGGAGCTGGCGGAGTACATCAAGGGGCTCGTGTCCCAGCCGGACGACGAGTCCGCCCGGGGCGCGCAACTGCTCCACATCGAGGAGGCGCTGGAGGACATCGAGCCGCCGCTCAACCGCTTCGTGCACCTGTGGCACGGGTACGTGGCGTACGGCATCGTGCCCTTGTTCGCGCTGGCCAACTCCGGCGTGGACGTGTCCGGCATGTCGCTTTCGGACCTGCTCAAGCCCCTGCCGCTGGGCATCATCGTGGGCCTCTTCGTGGGCAAGCAGGTGGGCATCTTCCTGTTCACCTGGGCGGCGGTGAAGGCGGGCGTATCCCCCCTGCCCGCGGGCGGCAGCCTCGCCCAATTGCACGGGGTGTCGGTGGTGGCCGGCATCGGCTTCACGGTGGCCCTCTTCGTGGGCGGCCTGGCCTTCGCCAACCAGCCGGCCCTGCTGGCCGAGGCCAAGCTGGGCATCCTGACGGGCTCGCTGCTCTCCGCCGTCGTGGGCTACGTCCTCTTGCGCTACGTGGCCCGTCCAGCCCAGGCTCCCGCGCAGCCCTCGCCATGAACCTCCAGGACCTCAACCGCATCCGGCAGATCGCCCTCATCGCCGCCCGCCACGGCTTCGGCGAGGTGACCGAGCGCGCGGGCGTCTGGCGCATGCTCGGCGGCCGCAAGGAGAAGGTGGAGGTCTCCGAGGAGGCCCGCCGCGAGTCCACCGCGCGCCGCTTCCGCCTCTTCCTGTCGGAGCTGGGCCCCACGTTCATCAAGCTGGGCCAGGTGCTCTCCACCCGCGCGGACCTGCTGCCCGCGGAGTTCGTGGAGGAGCTGGCCACGCTCCAGGACAACGTGGAGGCCATCCCGCTGGAGCAGGTCCACGCGCAGATCCGCGACGCCCTGGGCAAGGACGTGCAGGAGCTGTTCGCCCAGGTGGATCCGGAGCCGCTCGCCGCCGCGTCCATCGCACAGGTGCACCGCGCGGTGACGCTGGAGGGCGAGGAGGTCGTCATCAAGGTGCAGCGCCCCGGCATCGCCCAGCGCATCGACGCGGACCTGGGCGTGCTGCGCTCGCTGGCGCGCCTGTTGGAAGCCGTGGTGGAGGAGACGGGCATCTACTCGCCCTCCGGCATCGTGGACGAGTTCGACCGGGCCATCCACGAGGAGCTGGACTTCATCAACGAGGCCACCAACATCCGCGCGTTCCTGGAGAACCACAAGGACCGCCCGTACCTCAAGATTCCGCGCGTGCACGCGGCGCTCTCCAGCCGCACCGTGCTCACCATGGAGTTCATCCGCGGGGAGAAGATCAACCCCGCCGCCCTGCCGGAGGCGGACCGCAAGCAGATTGCCCAGCACATCCTGGAGGCCAGCTTCCGCCAGCTCTTCGACGACGGCCTGTTCCACGGAGACCCGCACCCCGGCAACGTGCTGCTCATGGAGGGCAACCGGCTGGCGCTCCTGGACTTCGGCGTGGTGGGCCGGCTCACCCGCCCCATGCAGGAGACGCTGGTGATGCTGTGCCTGGCGGTGGCGCTCAAGGACAGCGACTCCGTGGCGCGCATCCTCTACCGCGTGGGCGTGCCGGACGCGCGCGCCAACCTGATGGGCTTCCGCAACGACATCGAGGCCATCCTCGGCCAGCACCTGCCCACCACGCTGGGCCAGGTGGACGCGCGCACGCTCCTGCGCGACCTGTTGGACCTGGCCGTGAAGTACCGCATCCGCATCCCCAAGGAGTACGCGCTGCTGTCGCGCGCCTCCATCTCCACGGAAGGCATGCTGCGCGGGCTCTACCCGGAGCTGAACATCCTGGAGGTCGCGCTGCCGTACGCGAAGGAGCTGATGGCGGGCCGCTACGACCCCTCCCAGCTCCAGGGCGGCCTGATGCGCACGCTCCTGCGCTTCCAGTCCATGGCGCAGGACCTGCCCACCCAGCTGTCGCAGATCTTGTTGGACCTGGAGACGGGCAGGTTCAGCGTCACGGTGCGCGCGGAGCAGTTCGACAAGCTCAACGAGAACCTGCGCAGCGTGGCCGTCATCGCCTTCCTGGGCCTGTGCGCGTGCGGCTTCATCGTGGGCGCGTTCATCGCCTTCGCGCCCCGGCCGCCCATGTACGGGAACGTGCCGGTGCTGGGCATCGTCGGCATCGCGCTGGCGGCGGCCCTCTTCGGCGCGGTGCTCACCTGGTACCTGTTCGGCGGCCGGTTCGGGAAGGTCAGCGTGACCCGCTTCCTCAAGAAGCGCAGGTAGCCAAAGGCCTTCGCCGGCGCTCGGCACGGTGCGGGTGTGACAACGGCCCACCTGGGGACGGGCAGGCGGGCGCGGGGAGCGCATGTCACGCGAGTGAGAACGGATCCGTTGATGGGTGCACAGTCAGGCTCTGCCCGGGTAATCTGCGGGGCTTGTCGTTCCCCCCTCTTGCCCCCGTGCTCGACTTGTCCGCGAACCCAACCGCCGCCCGTCGTCCGTATCGCGCCCCGCTGGCCACGCTGTTCGCGGCCGCGCTCCTCGCCACCACCGCCGGCTGTGCTGGCGGGCTCGATGACCCCGAGCGCTTCACCGGGGGCTCCAGCTCCTGCGCCGCCGGCACCACCGGCGCGAGCATCATCCAGGCGCAGTGCTTGTCGTGTCACTCCACGGATGCCAACGGTTCGGCGGGTGGGGGCCTGGATCTGCAGGCGTCCGGCCTCCCCGGGCGGCTCTACACCACCAACGCGGCGTGCAATTCCAAGCCGCTGGCGGACAGCGCCAACCCGTCCCAGTCCTTCTTCCTGATGAAGCTCACGGCTTCTCCGGGCTGCGGCGCGCGGATGCCGCTGGGCGCGTCGCTGAACGCCTCCGACACCGCGTGCCTCTCCGAGTGGCTGGTCGCCGGAAAGCCGAGCTCCCCGTGATGACGCGCACCCGATACGCCTCCGCCGCGGCCCTCCTGGGCGCGGCCCTGCTGCTCGCGCCCGCCGCTGACGCCGCGCCGAAGAAGGCGTCCGCGAAGACGGCGCAGTCCGCGAAGAAGAAGGCCCAGGCCGCGGAGGCGCGCCGCGTGGCGGTGCTCGCCTCTGGTCCGCACGCGGACGCCGCGCGCGACGCGCTGGAGGCGGAATTGGCCCGCCGTCCGGCCCGCTACGAAATCGTCCCCGAGTCCGCGGTGCGCGCCGCCGCCTCGCGCATGGGCAGGGATCCGACGCAGCCCGCCGGCGCCGCCGCCGTGGCGAGCGAGCTGGGCCTGAGCGCGGTGGTGGTGGCGGACACGTCCACCGTGGGCAAGAAGCCTCAGGTGCGCGTCACCGTGCGCAACGGCAAGGACGGCAAGGCGCTGGCCTCGCCCCCCGCCGCGAAGCCCGCCACGCCGAAGCTGGTGCCCGTGGCGGTGAAGCGTCAGTGGACGGCGCTGGAGCGCGGCCTGCAGAAGTCCAGCGCGCCAGTGGCCGCCCCGGTGGCGCCCCCGCAGCCCGCCACGCCGGTGGAGCCGGAGCCGTCGGTGAAGCCCGCGACGCCCATCGCGGAGACGCCCGCGCCCACGAAGACGCCCGCCGCGGAGCCCAACCGCAAGCCGGTGGCCGCCACTCCCAAGGAGAACAAGGCCCCGGAGAAGCCGGAGGACTCCTCCTCCACGGAGCCAGAGCTGACGGCCTCCGCGCCCATCGTCGAGGGCGCACTGGGCCTGAAGCTCTTCGGCCGGTCGCTGCGCTACAAGGACGACGTGTTCGGCGTGCTGCGTCCGTACACGCTGGGGCCGGACGTGGGCGGCTTCGCGCTGCCGGGCGCGCCCCAGTTGGCGGGTGACGTGACGGTCTATCCGCTCGCGGCCTTCAAGAAGGGAGCGCTGGCGCGGCTGGGCATCACGGGCTCCATTGATCAGTCCTTCGGGCTGAAGTCCACGGGCTCCTCGGGCGAGGTCACCTACCCCACCACGGCGCGCGAGTGGCAGGCGGGCCTGCGCTACGTGATTCCCTTCGGCGCGGCGAAGCAACACGGCTTCGAAGTCACCGGCACGTACGGGATGAACACGTTCCGCATCGACGCGGTGGACGGCGAGCGGCCGTTGGACCTGCCCAACGTGGAGTACAAGACCGCGGGCCTGGGCCTGGGCGTGCGGGCGGCGCTGTCGGAGAAGTTCGACTTCAACTTCCGGCTTGGCTACCAGCACCCGCTGGACTCCGGCGAGCTGTCCTCGGACGCGTGGTTCCCGCGCATGTCCGCGGGCGCCGTCACGGGCAGCGCCACGCTGGCGTACCGGCTCAACCGCATCCTGGACGTGAGGTTGAAGGCGGACCTGCGCCGCTACTTCTTCAAGTTCAACCCGGAGCCGGGCGACCCGTACGTCGCCGGTGGCGCCGTGGATCAGTACCCCGGCCTGTCGCTCCAGGTGGGCTTCCGCTACTAGCTGAAGCGCCCGCCCCCGCTGTGCCTGCGTGTCTGCCCATCCTTGGAATGGGCAGACATGCTACCCGGGAGGCAGGGCAGGTAGTGCCAACCAATCCCTACCCTGTTTCTACATGGGTGCGATTGCAATGCGACGCCGACCGGCGGATTCTGATTCACGCCACGTGAACAGGATTCAACCGGAGACCGGATGTCCGACCCCGTACGCGTCATCTTTCGCAACCAGGCCAACGCGCCTGTCACCGTCATCATCAACGGCTATCAGAACGCCAGCAGCGTCCCGGCCCGTGTCTATTCGGGGCAGGTCACCGGCATGAGCGGCGTCTTCCAGGTGTCTGGCTATGCCAGCTACGCCTGCTCCGCCTATGCAACGACGATGCTCTCCCCGGCGCTCGCACCCCAGACGGACGTGTCCATCGTCTTCACCACGGAGCAGACGCCATGAGCAACATGCGTGTCGTTTTCACGCCCTGCCCGGGGCAGGGCTATCAGGCGGATATCAAGAAGGTCTCCCAGGGGCACGTCAGCGAAGTGCAGAACGTGTCGGTCTGGAAGAGCTTGACCACCGACGCCACCGCGACGTTCACCGGCGGACCGGGTGACAGCTTCTTCATGCAGCTCTCTTCCTCGGGAGGACCGCGGGCCCTCTCGGGGACGGCGACCTTCTCGTCGGACGTCACCATCACCTTCGGGATGCTTTACACGGTCTTCGAGGAAGGATGAGCGCCCCGCCGACCCAAGAGACGCCGTCGCTCTTCCTGGTGTCGCTGCCCCGCTCCCTGTCGTCGACCACGTGGCAGTGGGCGCGCGAGCTGTTGGGACTCTCGGCCCCCGGCTGGGTGACGGACGGTGAAGTGCTCAACCTGGAGCGCTTCGGCTTCGCGCCCCATCCCGCGGCGGTGCACTTCCTGCGCCCGTCGGATGGCCCCGCCTTCGAGGCCGCTCGCGAGCACCTGGTGCACGTGGTGCGCCCCACGGGCTGGGCCTACAAGGACGTCACCCAACCCTTCGTCGTCTCCGCCGCGCTCTCCCAACCCGGCGCCCTCCGGGTGATGAAGATCCACCGCTCCGTCGCGGACGTCGCGCTCGCCATGGGGGACCGGGGCTGGACGTATCCAGCGCGAGGCGTGCGCCGCGACGATCCGGATGAGGCCCTCATCGAGGGCCTGCTCGACGCCCAGGAGGCGCTGGATGCCATTCCCGGCCTGGTCGTGGACTTCGACGACCTGGTGATGGACGAGCTCGCGCTGCCCGCCTCGCTCCGGAGCCTCTATCCCGGGCTCGCGATGCCCGACACCGTCTCCTTCGACGATGCGTTCCTCCGGGCGCGGGACGAGGTCCTCACGCGACGCCGGAGCGAGCGCCACCGCGTCCTGGGAGATCGCGTGCTGGAGGCTGTGCGACGGCGCTCGGAGGAGCGCCGGGCCACCTCCGCGGACGCGCCCCGGCCGGGCTCCGCGCGCCGGAGCCGCCCGCGCATCCTCGTGGTGGGAGATGCCGTGGCCCCCACCGGCTTCAGCCGGGTCACCGAGAGCATCTTCCGGCGCGTCTCACGCGACTACGACGTCCACCAGCTCGGCATCAAATACGCGGGCGGCGCACACGATCTGCCCTGGACGCTCCACCCCGCCATCGACGCCCGCGGCGTCAGCAAGCTGCCGGAGCTGTGCGCCAGCCTGGAGCCGGATCTCGTCTTCCTCGTCAATGACATCTGGGTGCTCGGAGACCATGTCCGGGCGCTCGGCCGCGTGCCCGGACGCCACCGGATGGTGGCCTACTGCCCCGTGGACTCCGGCCCGCTGAGCCCGAGCTTCCTCGCGGGGCTCCAGGGCGTCCACCGCCTGGTCGCGTACACCGACTTCGGTCAGGGCGAGCTGAGCGCCGCCGCCGCCCGGCTCACCACCGCGCCCACCTGGCCCCGGGTGGACGTCATCCCCCACGGCGTCGACACCGACGTCTTCCGCCCCCTGTCGCCCCCGAGCGAGTCGCTCGTCGCGTCCCGCCGCGCCAGCCGTGCCGCGCTGTTCGGGACGAACGAGCTGGACGACGCCTTCATCGTCCTGAACGCCAACCGCAACCAGCCGCGCAAGCTCATCGACCTCACGGTGAGGGGCTTCGCCGCCTTCGCGCAGGGCCGTCCCGACGCCCGGCTCTACCTGCACATGGGCACCGAGGACGTGGGCTGGGACGTGCGTGGGCTGGGAGCGCGCTTCGGCATCACCGACCGCCTCATCATCAGCTCGGACCAACGCTTCGCGCCCCGGCTGTCGCTCGCCCAGCTCAACCACGTCTACAACGCGTGCGACGTGGGCGTGAACACGTCCAGCAGCGAGGGCTGGGGGCTCGTCGCCTTCGAGCACGCCGCCACGGGCGCCGCGCAGGTGGTCCCCGGCCACACCGCGCCGGGGGAGCTCTGGGCGGGCAGCGCCGAGCTGCTCGACGTCGCGTTGACCTTGTGCCAGCCCCGCATCCTCACCGACGCCCACGTGCCGTCCGTGGACTCGCTCACGGCGGCGCTGACCCGGCTGTACGAAGATCGATCGCACCTGGAGGCCCGGTCCCGGGCCGCCCACGCGCTCGCCACCCGTCCCACCCTGCGGTGGGACACCATTGCCCTGGAGTGGGCCCGCCTCTTCGAGGACGAGCTCTCCCAGGGTGGAGGCCGTCCATGAACACCGTCTATCAGCAGGCCCTCGCGGGAACCCTGGCTTCGGCCCCCACCGGCGGCATGCGCTCGCTCCGCTTCTGGAACAACCTGCCCGTGGACGCGCAGCTCTTCTACCTCGCCGAGGACGCTTCCCGGTGCGCGATGGGCGTCGTCCCCGCGGGCTACGCGGTCAACTTCTGGGTGGCCAACGGGGACTCCATCAGCTGGTCCTGCCGACACACGGGCTCGTTCATCGGCGTGTGCTCCATCACCTCCAGCACCCCCAGCGTCTTCTTTGGCCCCCACTCCATGGTGGCCCCCAATGACATCGGACTGCCCCCGCAGCCCACCGCCGAGGTCGTCATCCCTCCGGACTCCCCGCGCGTCCTCGTGGCGGCGGGCCTGCTGGAGAACCGCAACCGTACGCTTCGTGAGCAGTACTGGCGGCGGCTGCCCGAGTCCTACACCATCGCGCCGGGCGAGACGCAGACGGTCAGCACCACGTCCACCTCGAACATGCAGCAGACGTCGTCGAGCACCGACACCGTCTCCGCCTCGCTCGGCACCAGCGCGAGCGCGGGCTGGGGGCCCATGTCCGTGGGCATCTCCGCCAGCCTGAGCGCCAGCTCCACCAGCTCCCAGGAGGTGTCGCTCAGCACCGAGTACACCGCCTACGTCTCCGACACCCTCACCGCCACCCAGACCTATACGCAGATGTTCCTCAAGTGGCAGCTGATGGACATCGTCAGTGTGCTCTCGCCGAACGGCCAGGTGCTCTCGAGCATCGTCAACGGGCTGTCGCCGACGCTGTTGCAGGGGCCCTACAACGTGTCGGACCTCTCGACGTTGAGCGCCGCGAAGAAGGCCCTGAACCCCGCGAGCCCGGGCTTCCCTCGCACGCGCGTCGCCGCCCGTCCGTTCCAGCCCCGGGCCCTGGCGGAGCGCAGGTGATCATCGCGTACTGGAACACCCAGCGGGCCAGCGGGCTGAACTCCCGCAACCTGGAGCCCCAGGCCCGCTGCCTCTGGTGTTGCCAGCAGATCATCCAGTGGGTCCTCTCGATCATCGACACCCACCAGGCCCTGCCCTCACTCATCTTCCTGTCCGAGGTGTCTCAGGGCGGGGGGGCGCTGGCCAGGTACCTCGAAATCGGCGGCTATCGGGCGCGGTACATCGCCGCAGGCGACAGGAACAACAATGCCAGCCCGTGCTCCTTCATCGTCATGTGGCAGGAGGAGCTGAATCCAGACATCCGGATCATTGGCGTCAGCCAGAGGCGGCCCCTGGTGCGGGTGCGGCTGAGAGACATCACCGTGGGGGGCGTCCACATCATCGCCAATCCCGACAAGGCTCCGGATGAAATCCTGGATGACATCAACGAGCTCGACACGGAGCCGCAGCCCGCGGTGCTCATCGGCGACATGAATTACGCCTGGAGCAGCCTCGACAAGGGGCGACCTGGAAACCCCGAGAGCCTGGAGGACGAGGTCGATTACCTCTACGACTGGGAGCCGGTCCACCCCCGGCTCGACGCCACCTTCGGCAAGGTCTCGGAGACGGGTGGGCTCAGGACCCAGATTCTCGACTACCTGTGGAAGTCCGAGGACATCAGCCGCATCGAGGCCATGCCCCCATTTCCTGGCTACAACCAGTGGACGATGATCGACCACGCGCCCATCGCATACCGCATCCACCTCAATGACGAGGACGAGCTGATGACCGATGAGGAGGACGGGATGGGCGACGACGCGAAAGGGTGAAGCAGCGGGTGCGCTACGCTGCCGCGAATGCTCACCGCCCTCGTCCTTCCCGCGCTGTTCCTGCTGCACACCGCTCCAGCGGAGCTGTCCTCCGAATACACCGACGTGGAGAAGTGCCCGCGTCAGGCCGAGGCGGATGACTCCGAGGGCGGCGACATCCCCCTCCAATGTGACGGCCCTGGTGGCGACTACGTGCTGACGGAGTTCTACAGCGCCTACGACATCCAGCGGCAAGTCACCTCCAAGAGCGACTCCCGCTTCACCGTCGAGCTGAGGCCGAAGGCGCAGTGCCCGGTGTCCCGCTTCGGTCCCAAGCTGGAATGGCGCATGAAGGACGGAAAGCCCTTCGCCGTCATCCAGCGCGTGACGTGCTTCGCCCTGAACAAGGAAGAGTCCGGCCCGGGCAAGAAGCTGGGGGAGTACCTGGTCGTGAGGGGACTCAAGGGCTTCGAGTCCATCCGCGGCGAGGTGTCCACGAAGACGAAGGACGCGAACACGAAGGCCCGCGCCATCGCGGACGCGGCGCCCTCCAAGCGCTGAAGGCCTTCAGCCGCGCTCCGGGGCGTGGCGGCGCAGCCACTCGCTCACCGTGGGCCAGAGCGTGGCGGCATGGTGATCGCGGAAGAAGCCCAGGTGGCAGATGCCCTGGCCCAGGCTGTCCGCTGGGGAGAACTGCCGGCGCTCCACGGTGCAGCCGGTGAGGTGCTCACAGACCAGGTCGATGGCTTCGGGTGGCCCCCAGGGGTCATCGTCCAGGCCAATGGCCAGCACCGGCATGCGCAGCCGCTTGAGGCGGGCCGCGGCGTCCACGTTCGGGGCGTCGAAGTAGAAGCGAGGCAGCGACGCCCAGCGGCTCCACTCCAGCAACGCCTGGGCGGGGACGTCCTCGCCAAGCCCCAGCCGCGCATAGGGCATGTAGCCCAGGACCCGCGCGCACAGCGGCCCGATGAGTTTGAGGTACATCGCGACCAGCATCCGCTCCCGAATGGAGTGGATGAACCGCAGGCTCCCGGCCTGGGCCGCCACCATCACCGCCGCGGTGAGTTGCTGGCTGCTCGCGCTCAGTCCAATGGCGTGGCCGCCGAAGCTGTGTCCCACGGCCAGCAGCGGCAGCCCCGGGTATTGCTCCGCCGCCCAGCGGGTCACCGCGTCCACGTCCTGGTCGGCCCAGGTGAGGAACCCGGCATGCGTCCGCTTCGCCACGCCTGAAGGGTGCACGCCCCGGTAGTTGTAGGTCACCACCGCGAAGCCGTCGTCCGTCAGCCGCTCGGCGAACGCGAAATACATACTCGCGGGCATGGCGGTCGCGGGATGCACCAGCACCACGCCCCGGATGGGGCCCGCCGGGCTGTGCAGCGTGGACTGCAACTCGAAGCCATCGGCGCAGGTGATTCGATGCGGAGTCGAGAGTGCCATGGCCCCGTGAGCGGCTTCGCAAAAGAACCTATCGGCTAGCATGTGAATCCAGGCAGGGCAAGACCACGGCCCGCGGCGAGCCGGCGGATGCGACACACCGCAATCCTTTCGAACAATCCGGGTTGAACGGGAACGGAGGTGTTCATGAATGCGGTGATCAGGGCAGTCAGCGGTGCGGGGATGTGTTTCCTGTTGTGGGCCTGTGGTGGCGCGGGCGCTCCGGCTCCAGAGCAGGAGGCGGCTCTGGCCGTGACAGCCCAGGAACTGGCGCCGGACGCGGGAGCCGCATGGAACGCGGTGGGCGCGATGGTGGCGGCCCGCGCGTCACGCCGTGGTTGGACCGGGGCGCGAAGTACTACGCCACCCTGGGCATGCAGCTGGCGGGCAGCGACACCACGGGCGGCGTGGTGGCGTTCTCGGTGGACCTGGAGAACGACCTGAAACCGTTGATTGCAACAGCGCTCGGGAACTGAGCCACACTGCCCTCCCTTTCTGGAGGCAGCCCATGTCCCAGCGCCGAGCGTCATGCGTCTGCGGTCAGCTTCGCGTGGAGTGCACGGGAGAGCCCTTCCGGGTCTCCATGTGTCACTGTTTCGCCTGTCAGCAGCGCAGCGGCAGCGTGTACGCCGTGCAGGCCCGCTTCCGGCGTGAAGACATCACCGCCATCGAGGGCCGCTCCCAGACATTCGTCCGCAAGGGCGACGAGAGCGGCATCCCCACCACCTTCCACTTCTGTCCGGAGTGCGGCGCGACGGTCTACTACGTGAGCGCGGGGGCTCCGGACGCCGTGGCCATCGCCGTGGGTGCCTTCACGGATCCGAACTTCCCCGCCCCGGTCTTCTCCGTCTACGAAGAGCGGAGCCACCCCTGGGCCGTGCCCCGGGGCATCCCCATGGAGCACATGGACTGAGCGCGGTTCACTTCGCCGGAGGCCGTGCTTCCAGGAGGCCCCGCACGAACGCCGCGACCGGGCCGGCCAGCTCCGAGAGCCGGTCCACGCGGTCCTCCTCCACGGCCTCCAGGATGAGCTCGTTGATGCCGCCCACGAGCGCCATGGCGATCGCCGGGGACAGCGTGGCCCCGGTGCCCGCCGCGTCGAACTCCCTTCGCATCAACTCCGCGAAGCCGCGCATCACCTGGCGGCGCAGCGCCACGCCCTTCGGCCCCACGTGCAGGATCTCCACCAGGAGCGTCCGCACGAGCCCCGGCCGGCTCTGGAGGCTCGCGAGGTACACGGCCGCGCCGATGCTGGCCCGCATCTCCCCCGGAGGCGCGTGCTGGATGGCCGCCTGGATCTCCGCCAGCAGCCGGGCGCTCTGCGCCGCGTAGAGCGCGAGCAGGCATGCGTCCTTGTCCTCGAAGTGCTCGTAGAACGTGCGCTTCGACACGCGCGCGTGCCGCACGATGTCCGCGATGGTCAGCCGGGCGTAGCCCACCTCGATGATGGCCTGCGCCAGGCCCGCGACGAGCCGCTCCCGGGGCGCTTCGCCTGGTGGGTCGGACGGGGTCGTCATGCGGCTCCCGGGACTGGTACTTGACGGTACCAGATGTCACTGCTACCTCTGTTCAACAGACGCATAGGCTGGGTACCTTCCTGTACCACGAGGAGTCCCGTGATGCCGCTGTCCTCCGCCGAGCCGCTCTCGCACGTCGATGTGTTGATCATCGGCGCGGGCCTGTCGGGCATCGGCGCCGCGTACCACCTGCAGACGCGCTGCCCCACCCTGAGCTACGCCATCCTGGAGGGGCGCGGGGCCATGGGCGGCACGTGGGATTTGTTCCGCTACCCGGGCGTCCGCTCGGACTCGGACATGTACACGCTGGGCTACCGGTTCCGGCCGTGGCTGGGGGGCAAGGCCATCGCGGATGGGCCCTCCATCAAGGCGTACATCGAGGAGACCGCGGCGGAGTACGGCATCGACCAGCGGATCCGCTACCACCACCGCGTCACGCGCGCGGAGTGGTCCTCCGAGCACGCGCGCTGGACCGTGGACATGGAGGTGGGCCCTGAGCGCGCGCCCGTCCGCATGACGTGCGGCTTCCTCTACGCCTGCACCGGCTACTACGACTACGCGAGCGGCTACACGCCCACGTGGCCCGGCACGGAGCGCTTCCAGGGCCGCGTCGTGCACCCGCAGCACTGGCCCGAGGACCTGGACTACGGCGGCAAGCGCGTGGTCGTCATCGGCAGTGGCGCGACGGCGGTGACGCTGGTCCCCGCGATGGCCGACCGCGCCGCGCACGTCACGATGTTGCAGCGCTCGCCCACGTACATCGCGGATCAACCGGCCGAGGACGGCGTCGCCCGGGCGTTGAGGTACGTCCTCCCCCGGCGCGCGGCCTACGCGGTCGCGCGCTGGAAGAACGTCCTGCGCGGCATGCTCCTCTATGGCATCGCGCGCAGCCGGCCGGGGCTGTTCAAATGGCTCTTGCGCCTGGGCGTGCGGAAGGCGCTCGGCAAGGCCTACGACGTCGATACGCACTTCGCGCCCCGCTACAATCCCTGGGACGAGCGGCTGTGCGTCGCCCCCGACGGAGACCTCTTCGGCGCCATCCGAGAGGGGCGCGCCTCCATGGTGACGGACCACATCGAGTCCTTCACCGAAAAGGGCCTCCAGCTGCGCTCGGGCGCGCACGTGGACGCGGACATCATCGTCACCGCCACGGGGCTGAACGTGAAGATCCTCAGCGGCCTGGCGCTGTCCGTGGACGGAGAGCCCGTCCAGCTGGCGCGGACGCTCGCGTACAAGGGGATGATGTTCAGCGACGTGCCCAACCTCGTCGCGGCCTTCGGGTACACCAACGCGTCGTGGACCCTGAAGTGCGACCTGGTGGCCGAGTACACCTGCCGCCTGCTCAACCACATGAAGCAGCACGGCTACACGCAATGCGTGCCCCGCCTGACGGGCCCGGCCATGACGCCGGAGCCCGTGCTCGACTTCCGCTCCGGCTACGTGCAGCGCGCGCTGGACTCCCTGCCCCGCCAGGGCACGCGCGCCCCGTGGCGCCTGTACCAGAACTACGTCCGCGACCTGGTGATGATGCGCTACGGGCGCGTGGACGACGAAGCCATGGAGTTCAAGCGGTCCGGGAGCGCGGCCTCGGGACAGGCGCTGCTTCCGGAGGTGAGCACCCGTTCCAACGCGGAGGTGGCCCGTGGCTGAGCGCATGCGGCTTCAAGGCAGGACGGCGGTCGTCACGGGCGCGGCGAGCGGCATCGGCCGCGCCATCGCGGTCTGCCTGGCGCGCAAGGGCTGTCACCTCGCGCTCGCGGACGTGAACGAAGCGGGGCTCGCTGAAACAGCGGACTTGGCGAGTGCGCCGCAGCTGCGCATCAGCCGCCACCGGCTCGACGTGTCCGACAAGGAGGCCGTGGAGGCCTTCCCGGAGAAGGTGACGGCGGAGCATCCCGGGGTCGACCTGCTCTTCAACAACGCGGGCGTCGCGCTTGGAGGCTCCTTCGAACAGGTGAGCAGCGACGACTTCGAGTGGCTGTTCGGCATCAACTTCTGGGGTGTGGTGCGCCTGAGCCGTGCCTTCCTGCCCCTGCTGCGCCAGAGCGACGACGCGCGGCTGGTGAACCTCTCCAGCGTCTTCGGGCTGGTGGCCCCGCCGGGACAGGTGGCCTACGCGGCGAGCAAGTTCGCCGTCCGAGGCTTCTCCGAGGGCCTGCGCCACGAGTTGGAAGGCACCACCGTGGGAGTCACCGTGGTGCACCCGGGCGGCGTCGCGACGTCCATCGCCGCGAGCGCCCGGGTCCCCACCGGCGCGACGGACGAGGAGGTCTCCCGCCGCCGCAAGTCGTTCCAGAAGATGCTGCGGCTCCCGGCGGAGGCCGCGGGCGACATCATCGTGCGAGGGGTCGAAGCGCGCGAGCAGCGCATCCTCGTCGGCAAGGACGCCGTGGCGCTGGCGATGCTCGCCCGCGTCTTCCCCGTGTCGTACTGGAAGCTGCTCGCCTCGCGCCTCCGCTCCTGAAACCTGTCAGACAGGCCTGCGGAACAGGTCGCCCAGGTCGGCGGGCAGCTGCGACGCCACGGCGGCGATCTCGTCCTCGGGGATGCGGTCGCGCACGGCGGTGAACACCGCGGTGACGACGCGGAAGGCCTGGTCGGGCTTGATGTTCAGGTGGTCCGCCACGTCGGTGATGAACTCATCGCGGCCAATGCGCTTGGCGCGTGAGGGGCCCCGGTGCACCGAGCAGGCCCCCAGGATGGCGCCGATGCCGCCGGGCAGCGCGCGGTAGAGCTTCACGTCCTCGCCATCCGACAGCCTCCGGGCGAGCGAGCAGAACACCGCGCTCGCCGCCTCCCGGGCTTCCAGGCCCTGGCTGTGCATGACGGCGTCCCCCTGGATTTCGTCCAGGAACGGCTGGAGCTCGAGCGACTCGTCGCGCTCCTTGACGGGCACGGCGTGGGTGTCGGGAGGAACAGGCGTGGCCATGGCAGCGTCTCCGAAGGTTCAGGGCCCCAAGGCGGGGCCGTGTTCCGAAGACGCTGCGCATGTGCCAGGGCGCCTGCATCGTCCATAGGCGCCGGGGGCGCGCGGGCGGTCAGGCCGCTGCTGAGACTTGACCAGCGCCCTACCCGTGCGGCACCGGCCGGGGCTCCTCGTGGGCGGCGTGCGAGTCGTCATCGCCCTTCCCCTTGCTGAACCGGTTGCCCAGGCGCGTCTTGAGGCGGTCAGCGACGACGTAGAACGCGGGCACCACGAGCAGGCTCAAGACGGTGGACACGGACAGGCCACCCAGCACCGCGATGGACATGGGGGCGCGCGTCTCGCTGCCCGCGCCCAGCGCCAGCGCCGCCGGCACCGCGGACATCATCGTCGCGGTGGACGTCATCAGGATGGGACGCAGGCGCACCGGACCCGCGCGCAGCATGGCCTGCATCGCGTCCGCGCCCTGCTCGCGCTGCTGGAGCGCGTAGTCCACCAGGATGATGGAGTTCTTCTTCACGATGCCCATGAGCAGCAGCAGGCCAATCATGCTGAAGATGTTCAGCGTGTTCCCCGTGATGAGCAGCGCGAACGACGCGCCCGCCACCGACAGGGGCAGGATCGTAAGCACCGTCACCGGGTGCAGGAACGAATTGAACTGCGCGCCCAGCACCATGTACGCGACGGCGATGCCCATGAAGAGCGCGAAGATGAGGCTGCTCATCGAGTCGCGGAACGCCACGCTCGCGCCGCCCGCCACCACGCGGATGCCGCCCGGCAGGTCCTTGCCCAGGGACTCCACCGTGGCCAGCGCCTCCTCCTGATTCGACCCCGGCGCCACGTTGGCGAAGATGCTGATGGCGCGCTCACGGTCGCGGCGGGTGATGGCCTGCAGCGCGGGCAGCTCCTCCTGCGTCACCAGCGACGACAGCGGCACCAGCGAATTGTTCGCCGTCCGGACCTTCAGCAGCGACAGGTCCTCCGGCCGCGAGCGCTGGCTCGCGAGCAGCCGCATGCGCACGTCGATGCGCCGCCCGCCGCTGCTGTACTTGCCCACGCGCACGCCGCCCACCAGCGCGTTCACCGTGGACGCCACCGCCTGGATGGGCACGCCCACGTCCGCCGCGCGAGCGCGGTCAGGGGTGATGCGCAGCTCCGGCTGGCCCAGCTGGTAGTCCGTGTCCAGGTCCACCACCTTGCCGGATGCCTGGAGTTGATCGCGCAGGGACTGGCTCGCCTCCACCAGCTTGTCCCAGTCCGACCCGCGCACGCTGAACTCCACCGGGAAGCCGCGCTGCGCGGTGAAGCCCGCCTGGGACAGGTCCTGCACCACCGCGCGCAGGCCCGGGTAGCTGTTCAGCTCCTTGCGCAGCACCTGCGCGAAGTCCGCCTGCGACATGCGCTGATCCGTCGGCACCAGCGTCAGGTTCATGTTGCCGGAGTTCACGGCGGACCCGCTGCCGCCGCCGCCCACCACCACGAACACGCGCGTCACCTCCGGACGGCTGGCGACGAACTCCTCCGCGCGCTTGAAGAGGCGGTTGGTCTCCTGCAGGCTGCTGCCCACCGCCGTCTGCAGGCGCACGGACATGCGGCCCTGGTCCTGCGACGGGACGAACTCGCCGGGCAGCGCCTTGAACGCGAACGCGCTCAGGAACAGCATGGCCACCGCCACCAGCAGCACGCGCCAGGGCCGCACCAGCCCCCAGCCCAGCGCCCGCGCGTACAGCGCCTCCAGCTTGGAGAAGGCCTTGTCCACCACCACGCCAATGCGGCTGCGGTGCTCGCGGGACGTCTTGAGCAGCTGCGCGCAGCGCGCGGGCGCCAGGGTGATGGCCTCCACGTAGGACAGGAGCACCGCCACGCACAGCGTGACGCCGAACTGGAGGAAGAACCGGCCGATGATGCCCTTCATGAAGACGACGGGCAGGAAGATGGCCACCACCGCCAGCGTCGCCGCCAGGGCCGCGAAGGTGATTTCGGCCGTGCCTTCACGCGCGGCGCTCACCCGGTCCTTCCCCTCCTCCGCGTGCCGGAAGATGTTCTCCAGCACCATGATGGCGTCGTCCACCACGATGCCCACGGCCAACGCCAATCCCAGCAGGGTGAACGTGTTGAGCGTGAAGCCCAGGAAGTAGATGACCGCCACCGTCCCCAACAGCGACATGGGAATGGCGAGCACCACGTTGAGCGTGCTGGAGAGCGACCCCAGGAACACCCAGCACACGAACGCGGTGAGGATGCACGCGAGCAACAGCTCGAACTCAATCTCATGCACGCTCTCCTCGATGAACTGCGTCGAGTCGAAGTTGATGCTCGCGCTCATGCCCTCCGGCAGCTCCTTCTGGAGCTGCGCCAGCTGCTCACGCACCGCCTGGGCCACGGCCACCGCGTTCGCGCCGCGCTGCTTCTTGATGCCCATGGCCTGGGCGGGCTCGCCGTTCACGCGCGCCAGGCGGCGCTCGTCCTCGAAGCCGTCCTCCACGATGGCCACGTCGTGCAGGTACACCGGGCGGCCGCCCTCCTCACGCACCACGACGTTCTGAAGCGTCTCCAGGTCCAGCGCCTCGCCCATGAAGCGCACGTTGACCTCGCGGCCCTGGGTCTCGATGCGGCCCGCGGGCAGCTCCACGTGCTCGCGCTGGAGCGCGGCGGTGATGTCCGTGACGGTGAGCCCGTGCGCGTCCAGCTTCTGCGCGTCCACCCAGATGCGCACGTTGCGCTCCAGGAGGCCGCCCAGGATGACCTCGCCCACGCCGGGCACCGTCTGCAGGCGCTCCTTCACGCGGTAGCGGGCGAAGTCGCTCACCACCTGCTGGGAGAACGGTCCGGCCACGCCCAGCCACATGATGGGCTGGTCCTCCGGGTTGGACTTGGAGACGACGGGCGGATCGATGTCCAGCGGCAGCCGGCGCTGGGCCTGGCTCACCTTGGTCTGCACGTCCTGCAGCGCCAGGTCCACGTTGCGCGACAGATCCAACTCCACCGTGATGTTGGCGCTGCCCTGGCGCGCGGAGGACGTGATGCTCTTGACGCCCTCCACCTGCGTCACGGCCTCCTCGATGAACTCGACGACGTCCGACTCCACGGCCTCCGGGTTGGCGCCCTCCCACGACACGGAGATGTTGATGGTGGGGAAGTCGACGTCCGGGAACTGGCTGATGCCGATGCGCTGGGCCGCCACCAGTCCGAAGATGATGGTCGCCGCCATGATCATCCAGGCGAACACCGGCTTCTTGATGCAGACGTCGGTGATGCTCATGGCCGGCCCTCGGCACCCGCGTTCGGGTTCGTGTCGCCGCGGGCCTCGGCCGGGGGCTGCTCGCCTCCCACCTTCGGCTTCGGGCGCTCCTGATCCACGCGCACGGCCACGCCGTCGCGAAGGGCCTCCGCGCCGCGCACCACCAGCGTCTCACCGGGCTTGAGGCCTTCCTTCACCTCCACCCGTCCGTCCGGCGTGCGCAGGCCCAGCTCCAGGATGCGCTCGCGCGCCTTGTTGTCCGTCACCACGAACGCCAGGAAGCCGCGCTCGCTGGGGCGGATGGCCGTCTGCGGAATCACCGGGCTGCCCCCGCGCGACTCCACCGGCACGCTCACCGTGGCGAAGGCGCCCGGACGCAGCTTCTGCGCGGCCTCGCCCGTCACCTCCGCGGTCACCGCCACCATGCGGCTCTGCGTGTCCGCGCTCGCGGACACGTAGGTGATCTTCGCCTCGTATGCCCCACCGTCCGAGCGCACCGTGAAGCGCGCGGGCATCCCCGGGGTGATCCGCGTCACGTCCGCCGCGGGCACGTTGAAGCGCAGGAGCAGCGGTTCGCGGCGCAGGAGCGTGGCCAGCACCACGCCCGGCTGCACGTACTGGCCCGTCTGAACGGTGCGCGTCTGGAGGACGCCGTCCATGGGGGCGCGCACGTACGCGTCGCGCTGGTTGAGCTGCGCTTGATCCAACGCCGCCTTCGCGGCCGACACGTCCGCTTGCGCGGTGGCGGCGCGGGCCTGGTACGTCTCCAGCTGTTCGGCGGGCAGCAGGCCCGGGCTCTGCGCGTTGACCTCCGCGCGGCGCTGGGCGCCGGCCTTGGCCTCCACCAGCGCGGCCTGGGCCTTCTGCAGCACGGCCTCCGCGGCGCGCACGGCGATGGCGTAGCGCGCGGGTTCGATCTCCGCGAGCGTGTCGCCCTTCTTCACCGTCTGGCCTTCGGTGAAGGACACCCGCTCCAGGGCGCCCGGGACACGCGCGGTGATCTGCACGCTCTCGAAGGCCTCCACCGCGCCCACGGCGCTGACCGCGTACTCCACGTCGCGCGACTCCACGGGCGCGACCTCCACGGGGAACTGGAGGGGGCCCCGGCCCGCGGCCTTGCCACCTTGCGCGGTCGCTTCCTTCTTGCAGCCAGGGGCCAGGGACAGCATGGCCAGCGACAGGGCCAGCATTCCAGTGCGTTGCATTGCCTTCACGGTTCCTTCCCCAGCGGATTCAGTCCGACAGCGGCCCGCAGGCCCAACAGCGCCACGCCCAGCCCATAGCGGTTCTGCGCGAGCGCCACCTCCGCCTCGAAGAGGCTGAGCGACGCGTCCGCCAGGGTGAGCGCGGTGGACAGGCCCTGGCGGTAGAGGATGCCTGTTTCCGCGGCGTTCTTGCGCGCCGCCTTCGCCGCCTGCTCGCTCTGCGCGAGCGCGGCCCGCGCCGTCTCCAGATTGACCCGAGCCTGCTCGATGTCCACCGGCACGCGGCGCGTCGCGGCCTGGGTGTTCAGCTCCGCGACGTTGGCGTTGGCCACGCGCTCGTCGCGGTCGGCGTAGCGGGCGCCGCCGTCGAAGAGGGTCCAGGTGAGGTCCAGGGCGAGGAAGCCATCACCGACGTTGCCGTTGAGGCCCGCCTCGTTGGTGAGGCGGTACTGGGCGCTCGCGCCCAGGGACGGCAGCAGTCGAGCCAGGGGCTCCTTCGCGGTCTCCCGCAGCGAGCGCACGCGCAGGCGCGCGGAGAGGATGTCCGGCCGCCGGTCCGTGGCCCCCTCCGTGAGCAGCTCCAGGGACGGCGTGGGCTGGATGGCGTCCGCGAGCAGCGGCTCCGGCGGCGCGAGCCCACCCTGCACGGGCTCCACGAGCAGGTAGCCCAGCTCCAGGCGGCTCGTCTCCGCGGTGCCCAGGGCGGCGGCGAGGTTCGAATGAGCGGTGGCCAGCTCCAGCTCCGCGCGGGTGACGTCGTTGGTGCTGGCGAGCCCGGAGCTGGCGCGGGCCTGTGCGTCCGCCAGGCTCTGCTTCGCGTAGGCCAGGCGCTGCTCGGCGGCCTGGTACACCTGCTGGTTGGCCAGGGTGACGAGGAAGGCGTTGGCGGCGCTGAAGGACACCTGGCGGCGCGTCTCCACGGCGTCCAGCTTGAAGGCCTCGCTCTCCAGCTTCGCGGCCTTGTAGAGCGGGAAGCCGCGCGCGTCGAAGAGGGCCATGCGGCCGGAGAAGACCGCGCCCAGGGCGTTGTACTTCTGGAGCACGACGGTCTGTCCACCGACCTCGCGCGTGGACTCACGCAGGCGCCGCGTGTAGGTGCCAGCGGCCGTGATGGTGGGCAGGAAGAAGGCGCGGGCGCGGGCGACGCGGGCCTGGGCGGCCTCGGCCGACTGCCCCGCGGCGAGCACGGCCTCGTTCTTCTGCGAGGCGAGCTCCACGGCGCGCTCCAGCGTCAGCGGCGCGGCATCGGCGGACGGCATCGGCGGCTTGGGGAAGGCGCTGGCGGGAGCCTCGGTGGCGGGCGCCGGAGACGGGGCCGGAGGCGTCTGGGCGAAGGCGTCCGGGGCCAGCGCGCAGAGGCAGGCACCCAGTGGCGCGGCGAAGAGGGCACGGCGGACGGTAGGCATAAGGCGTGCGGTGGAACGGGCCAATGTTGAAAGGTCAGCGGCCCCTATACACGGAAGCCGTCATCTGGGGGGTGATGAGCGGTGCGTGTCTGGACGATGCCTCGCGCAGCGGACTAAGGGGCGGGGAAGAAGGCTCTCGGGTTGAATTGCCGACGGGTGGCGACATCGCCCTACTCCGGGTGTGGGCGCGCCCCAGAATGCGTGTCCCATGCGTTTATTCCTGGTCGCTGTGCTCGCGAGCACCCTCGCGGGGTGCTCCAAGGGCGATGAGCTCAAGTCCGCCGCCCTGAAGGTGCAGGTTCATTACGAAGGATTTCGGCCGGGGTGCGTGACGCTGACCGTCACGGATCAGGCGGAGGTGTCCCGGCACGTCACGAAGGACGTGAACGTGTCCGCCGGTGCGCCTCCGGGCACGCTGTCCGTGGCGGTGTTCCGGCAGGCAGGCTGGAGCAACGACGTGAAGCTCCTGGCCCAGGCACACGAGCAGTCCTGCGAAGGCGCCCGGGTGGCGATCGCGGAGGCCACCGCGAGCCTCGCGAAGGACGGCATCACCCCGGTGGAGCTGCTGCTGGCGGCCACGGATGGCGACGGCGACGGCTACGTCGTTTCGTCCGAAGGCGGCACGGACTGCAACGACCGCGACGAGACCGTGGGCGGTCCCAAGCCCTGGTACGCGGACGATGATGGCGATGGTTACGGCAACGGGCTCCTGCCGCCCCGCGTGGTGGCATGCGAGGGGCCCGCGCTGACCGCGTCACGCACCGGCGACTGCAACGATCGCGACCCTCTGGTTCACCCGGATCAGGTGGAGTTCCGGTGCGATGGCAAGGACGACAACTGCGATGGCGTGAACGACGAGTCGTTCGACGTGGGCAGGACGTGCCGTGACACGCTCGACTGCGAGGGAGTGACGGCCTGTGGCGGCACGAATGGGGGCAGCGTCTGCGCCAACACCGCCGTCCCCGCTCCCTACTACCTGGACACGGATGGAGACGGAAAGGCGGGCACGGAGGCGGGCCGGAAGTGCGGACCGATTCCCGAGCACGCGAGCAGGGTGCCATCCGACTGTGACGAGAGCTCCCGCTTCCGCTCACCGGACCTGGCGGAGGTCTGCGACCGGATCGACAACGATTGCAGCGGTGGGCCCGACAATGGCCTGGCTTGCAACCTGGACTGGCGGACGCCCGTGGTGACCGACGGCACGAAATGGAATGCGACCGCGACGGATGGAACGACGACGATCTGGGTCGCGGGTGATGGCGGCAAGCTGGCCCGATCCCAGATGGATTTCACCGGGGGCAGGTACGTCACCTGCGACGGTGACTGGAAGGACGCGTGGGTCGCGGCCTCCGGAGAGTTGTTCCTCGCGGGCGGCAAGAACAACTCCGGCCGCTTCGCGCGGGTGACCGTGAACGCGGACGAGTGCACGCTGGAGACCAACAACGTCCCCCAGGTCGTGAACGGCCTCATCGGTATCGAGAATCCATCGGGAGCGCCGACGCTCTACGGAGTCACAGGGGGTGGCAGGAGCTTCCGGTGGACGCCTCCCGCCGCTCCGGAACAGACGCAGGCGAACCAGCTGGACGCAAGCCTGCGCGCCGTCAGCGCCGCGGGCCGCCCGGACACGCTCCTGGCCGTGGGAAGCAGGAGCGCCAGGCCCGTCGCGTTCCGGTTCGACGCGGCGAGTTCCACCTGGAGAGAAGAGGCGATTTCCACGACACTCACGGGCGAACTGCGAGGCGTCCACGTCGTCAACGCAAACTACGCCTACGCGGTGGGTGACAACGGAATGGCCTTCGAACGGACCGACGGAGTGTGGAGCGCGATGAAGCCCCTGCCCTCGCCTTACACGAGCCGCGACCTCCAGGACGTCGTGGCCTTTGGAAAGACCGCGGTCTACGTGGCGACCATCGAGGCGGGCGGCACCGGAGGGTCCGTCCTCTTCTTCAACGGCAACGAGTGGAGCGTCGTCTACACCGACGTGAATTCTCCAGCCCGGGCCCTGCGCTCCCTGGACGGGAAGACGCCCACGGGGGTCGTCACCTCGGGGGACCGCGGCGCGGCGGCCAGCTTCGTCACGACGCGTTGACCGCCCCACCATGGACCTGCGCGCCGAAGCCCTGACCCTCCGCTACGGCACCCGCACCGTGCTGGAGCCCACGGATTGCCACGTCCCGCCCGGCACGCAGGCGCTGGTGCTGGGACGTTCGGGGTCGGGCAAGACGACGCTCCTGAAGGCCTTCGCGGGCCTCCTGCGCCCCTCTTCCGGACGGGTGACGTGGGACGGACAGGACGTCTCCAGGCTCTCGGCGCCGGAGCGGCGTGCGCAGCAGGCGTCGTTCGGCTTCGTGTTCCAGACGGACGCGCTCTTCGACTCGCTGACGGTGCGGCAGAACGTGATGCAGCCGTTGCTCCGCCGTCGCGTGCCGGAAGACGAGGCCCGCGAGCGGACGGACGCGGTGCTGAAGTCCGTGGGGCTTGCGGACGCGGCGGACACGCTGCCGGAGCGGTTGTCCGGCGGCATGAAGAAGCGCGCGGGGCTCGCGAGGGCGATCGCGGCGAGGCCGGCGGTGCTGCTGGCGGATGATCCGTTCGCGGGCCTGGATCCCGGCACGGCGCGTCAGGTCGCGAGGGTGCTCCTGGAGGTCGCTGGCCAGGGAACGCTGTTGGTGGCGGCGCCGGAAGCGCCGGTGGATCTTCCCCTGCCCCGCTGGTTGTACCTGCGAAGCGGCAGACTGGTGCACGATGGGGCCCCGGCGCCGCAGCTCGAAAGCGCGCCGGACGAGGCCCTCGCATGACTCCGCGGTCCCAGCACCCGTGAGCACCACCGCCCTGGCCTGGCTGGGACGCTCGGCGATGCGGGCGGTGGGCGGCGTGGGAGCGTTGGCCCTGGTCGCGGGCCGCACGGCCTGGGGTCTGCGCAGGCTGGAGCGGCGCGAGCTGGCGCGAGGGCTGGTGCAGTTCGGCTACGACTCGCTGCCCCTGGCGTTGGCGACGGCGGCGCTGGCGGGCGTCATCGTGGTGGTGCAGGCGTCGCTCTACATCCAGCGCTTCGGGGCGAGGGCCTTCCTGGGATGGGCCGCGGGCTACGGCGTGCTGTGGGAGTTCGGCCCGCTGTTGCTGGGGCTGATCATGTCCGCGCGGATCGGCGCGAGGAACGCGGCGGAGCTGGCCACGCTGAAGGTGGGCGGACAGATTGAAGGCCTGCGAGGTATTGGCCTGGATCCGTTCGCGCTGCTGGTGGCGCCCCGGGTGGTGGCCATGGAGCTGAGCATGCTGGGGCTGAGCACGTTCACGTTCCTGGTGTCCATCCTCTGCGAGGCGGTGGCGGCGAAGCTCACGTTGGATCTGCCGGTGCGGGTGTTCTTCGGGACGTTCGCGCAGATGCTGAGCCCGTCCGACATCCTCGGGGGCGTGGTGAAGACGGGAGCGTTCGGGCTGGCCATCTCGCTGGTGTCCACGGCGGTGGGGCTCCGGGCGAAGGGAGGAGCCCGCGCCGTGGGAGAGGCCGCGGCGAGCGCGGTGGTGCTGGGCTGCGCGGCCATCTTCCTGTTGGACTTCCTGCTGACGACGCTGCTGTCCAGGTGGCTCGCATGAAGCGGGTGCTGACCTTCTTCGGGGCGCCGGGAGTGATGCTGGCGCGCACGGTGCGGGCGGGCGCGCGGGAGGGAATCCCGTGGCGTGAAACCCTGGCGCAGGTGCACGAGCTGGGCGGGCGCAGCGTGTTGTTGGTGATGTCCGGCATGGCCTTCTTCGGCGCGGTGCTGGTGATGATCGCCAACGCGCAGGCGAAGAAGCTGATCGGCAACGTGGCGGTGCTGGGCCCGGCCTACTTCGAGATGCTGGTGCGCGAGTTGGGCCCCGCGGTGTCGGCGCTGCTGACGGCGTCGCGAGCGGGCGCGAGCCACTCCGCGGAGCTGGCCACGATGAGCGTGAACGAACAGGTGGAGGCGCTGGAGATGTCCGCGGGGGATCCCTACGCGGACCTCGTGGCGCCCCGAGTGGTGGCGGGGTTGGTCGGAGTGCCGCTCCTGAGCGTGCTGGGGACCATCGCGGCAACGGCGTCAGCGGTGCTGGTGGCGAGCGTGGCGTTGAACATCGACGGCCGGGCGTTCATGGACGCGAGGTACGTGGATGGGTGGGACGTGCTCGTCGGAGGGCTGAAGGTCGTGGCCTGCGGGCTGTACATCCCGCTCGCGGCGGCGGTGGCGGGGTTGAACGCCCGGGGCGGCGCGGAGGCGGTGGGCGAGGCCACGACGGAAGGCGTGGTGGCAGCCAGTCTGGGATGTCTGTTGATTGACCTGACGGTGTCGCTTGCGTTCCAGTTCGTGCGCCTGTGAATGACACCGGTCCGGACACGCTGCTCTTTGATGACGTGGCGATCGCCTTCGAGCAGGGCCGCCGCGTCCTGGACGGCCTGAGCGCGCAGGTCTCCACGAGGGAGCTGACGTTCATCGCGGGAGCGAGCGGCTCCGGCAAGAGCGTGCTGTGCCGGCTGGCGGTGGGCCTGCTGAAGCCCGAAGCCGGCAAGGTGACGCTGTTCGGGGAGCGGGTGGACACGCAGCCGGAGAGGACTCTGGTGCCCCTGCGCCGCAGGGCTCCGTACTTGGTGCAGGGCCCCGCGCTGCTGGACTGGAGGACGCTGAGGGAGAACGTGCGCCTCGCGGATCCGCGCGCCCCGGAGGAAGCCGTGGAGACGGCGCTGGAGAAGGTGGGCCTGAAGGAATGGGCAGACCGGCTGCCGCCGGAGCTGGGGCCCGGGGCGAAGAAGCGGGCAGCCATCGCGAGGGCACTGGTGCTCAAGCCGCGCTACCTGTTGTTGGACGAGCCGACGACGGGGTTGGACCGGAGGGCGGCGATGCAGGTGGAGGCGGTGTTGGCGTCGTTGAAGGAGCAGGGCCTTGGGGCGTTGGTGGTGTCGCACGACTACCGGCAGTTGAGAGGCATCGCGGACCGGGTGCTGGTGGTGGCGAAGGGGCGCAGCGCGTACCTGGGCAGCCCGGAGGGCTTCCTGGAGTCCCCTGCCCCGGAGCTGCGAACGCTGACAGCGCCGTTCATGGAGGGCGCGACGGATGGATGAGCAACGGCTGGAGTTGAAGGTCGGGGCGCTGGTGCTCGCGGCGCTGGTGGGAGTGCTGGTGTTGCTCTGGTTGATGGGAGAGCTGACGCTAGGGCGAGGCGCGAAACTGGAAGTGGACTTCGCGCACACGGGCAACGTGGTGCAGGGAGCCCCGGTGAAGCTGGGAGGCGTCCAGGTGGGCAAGGTGGACACCATCCATCTCCTGGCGGACCGAAGGGACGCGAAGGGCCTCCCCCTCCCCGTCCGCATGGACCTATCAGTGGAGCCCGCGGCGAGGGACGCCCTGCGCAAGGACGCCAGGGTGACGGTGGGCACGGTGGGCCTGCTGGGTGAGCCCTATCTGGAGTTGAACCCAGGCAACGCGGACGCGCCGCTGCCGGAGAAAGAAGCGCTCCGGGGCGTGGATGCCCCGCGCCTGGACCTGCTGTCGGAACAGCTGTCCAAGTTCGTGACGCTGTTGTCGGACATGCTGGAGAAGGACCCGGAGGCCGTAACGGGCCTGGCCGCCAACGTGTCGCGGTTGGCAAGGACGCTGGACGAGGTCCTGACGGAGAACAAAGGCGACGTGAAGATCCTGGCCACGGAGCTGTCGGCGGCATCAAAGGACCTGAGGCAGCTCGCGCAACTGGCCAAGGAGTCAATGCAGCCCGGAGGCAAGGGAGCAAGGCTCCTGGACGACGCCTCCGCCGTGGCGGCCCTGATGCGAAAGGACCTCCCCGGCCTGACGAAGTCCGCCGGAACGACGCTGGACGGCCTGGCAGCGGTGACAGGCCCGCTGACGCCGGAGGACGGCCAGCAGGTGAAGCTGGCCCTCCAGCGCTTCACGGCGGCTGCGGGTCAGCTGGAACAGATCGCCACCAAGGCGGACCGGATCCTGGGACAGCTCGACTCCGGAGAGGGAACCGGAGGCGCCCTGCTAAAGGACCCGGCGCTCTACGACGAGCTGAAGACCCTGGTCACGGACCTGCGCAAGCATCCGTGGAAGATCCTCTGGAAGGACTAGCCCAAACCCGCGCAAGAACTAGTTCACAGCAGGACCAACACTGTGCACGTCGAACAGCACAAAACACAAATGCACAAAAACAAAGAAACAAAAACACTCCAAGCAGCCATAAAGAAGAACAACAAGCACGACATCGCAGCTGCCATTGACGCCATTAGGCGAAACTCATCGGCAAGCTGGCTAAATTCTCTTACTCTCGCACTAGGAACAATCAACACCAAAAATGCGAGTTCGGCGCTCGACGTTCTTTCGATCTATGAATCACCCAATGGTCTTAGCGCCAAAGAGCATCGCAGCATACTTGGCTACAAGAGCATCGTACAGGCCCTAGTCTCCGTGTCGCATGAATCCGAAAAGCTAGATTTCTGGAAATCAAACAAGATCACAAAGCTATGGAGGATATTTTCATACATCGAGTCACAATCGATTTTTACTAGAAACGCCATAACAAAGGCAGCGAAAAATACGCCAACTAAACCAGTCTTCATGCTGGCCAATCCCACGGTCGAACTTCCTGGCTCAAACGGCGCCGCAAGCGTCAGCCTCCAACTGAACCATGAGTCACTCGTAGACGCAGCAGAACTGGTGCTTCGAATCACGCTCCACAAGGAAGACACACAAACGCAAGACAACAAACTGACTCCACAAACACCCTATGAGGACCCAGATTTCGGCAAACTCCTAACCTACACATTGGCTTGGCACCGCTTCGATCATCTCTGGAGGCAAATTCAGTACGAAGATTGGACATCGGCACGCCAAGACGACCATGGCTTCACTTGGGAACCCACCAATAAGCTCCAATTCATCCAGCGCGAAATCGGAAACTATCGCGAGCGGATGTATCTTCAGCAAATCACATTTTCTGACAATTTCACCACCAAGGCAACAGCACACAAGAGGGCGAAACTGCTCGATCGCATTGCCCGCAGCCTCACCCCGCCGAGACCAGGTAAGACATGGGACCTTGGACTGGACATCGACGCACTAAGGGAACTCGTAGGGTCCAACCATCACGAACTCGCAAGATTGTCATACGCGCGACGGCGATTTTTGAGTCCGCTAATTAGTTCAGACTTCAGCAAGGAACTAGAGGTCAGACACGCACTCAGAGAATTGGCGCTCGCTCTTCACATTCAGAATCAAAGAAGCATCAAGAAGAACAAAGAGCCACACAACCTGGTGTTTCTCGTAACGAGACATCGCCTCTCCGAAATAATCAGCAAGACAACTCGCATTGATGTCAATTTCTGCGCAGCCCGATTGGACGAGATGGTCTTCAGCGCGCAGCGCAAGAATCTAGAGATCTGGGACCAGCCGCTAATTTCCATTGACTCCAACAGACTACTCCTAGTTCCGTCCATTATTACCTCCGCCCATCCCATTCGAACCATTGAACACCTAGCTTCTTCGCGTTCAAAATCCGCGTTCGACCCACGTGGCTCCCACTTTGAAGGCATGATCTGCTCAAGACTTGAGGAGCTAACGCAGTCGCCAGTAGAAAATGGAATTCAGTTTATTGCCAAAGACGGTCGACAAGTTGAATACGATCTATTTCTCTATTGGCAGAAACACTTGTTCATTTTTGAACTTAAGTGCCTCAAGCAAACGACAAGCCCAGTAGATGATTATGGTGCACTTGAGGAAATTGAATACGCAGAAGATCAACTTGAGCGGCGCCTTGCGATCCTAACGAACGAGTGGCCGCTACTGAGATCAAAAGCAAAGCGACTTCAACTGCCGGAGGCTCCACCTAGTCGCCAAAACATCCATGCAATAATACTAACAAACATCATGAATTTCACAGGCAGGGTCAGCAGGGGGATCGTCACCTCTGATGACTCCTGCTTATTTAAGTATTTTGGGGAACGCCATGTCCCCATCACCGACGCCGCGAGCGGAGAAGAAATTTCAGCAATCCCAGGTCTTGCTCTGCGCCCTCCGGGGCCTCCTACCGCAGCGGGTCTGTGGAAATACCTGCTAAGTCCGCCCCAGCTTGCATGGCTGGCCGATCGACTAAAACTTGAGTATCACCCATTGCCACCCACCAATAGCAGTGATGACGTGGTTCACTGGAAGCTAATGTCCAGCTTCAATCCAAACAAATAATAGCAATTCGACAAATCAGTGCCAAAACCCAGGATGGATCCTCACGCCTGGAGTCCAGGTGCACCGGTCAATCACGGCGCAGTGCGTAGCCACCCTCCGCGTTGCAGCCAATCATCCAGTGCTGTTTCTCACCCAGGCACTGTGGTGTCAGCTCTGCATTACGCGTGAGTTTTCTGGCAGCGTTCCCCTCCAGGTTCTCATAGCGCTTGGAATTGATGGATGACCCCCTCAGGGAGAAGTCCGCCTTGGTGCTGATTCAGAGGGCCAGTTGGAACAGGTCGTAACCAAGGCGGACCGAACCCTCGGACAGTTCGACGCCGGCCAGGGAGTCGGCGGCGCGCAGCTCAACGACCCTACCCTCTACGACGAGCTGAAGAACCTAGTCCCGGACCTCCCCAAGCATCCGTGGAACATCCACTGGCAGGACTGAGCTGTCCCTACCCGGGGTCCAGCGCCCAGGTTCCTTCTGCCCAGCGCTTCAACGCCTCGGAGGCGGCGAAAGAAACGAGGTCCTGCCCTTGAGCAGCCTCATTGAGGACGGCCTTGGCTTCGTCCGTTCGATGACGGAGGAGGAAGGCCGCCGCCTTGACCCGGACGTCCATGCGCGGATGGATGAACAGGGCCGCGAGCGCATCTCGACCCGCGTTCCCGTGCGCACACAACTTGTCGAACGTCTCATTCACTTTCTTGGCATGTTTGTTCGCGGTCTTCGCATCCCCCTGACGGACCGCATCATTCTGGGCCGCCGAATGCAGGGCGAACGCCTCCACGAGCTTTTCCATCGTCACTTCCAGACTCCCCAGATTCGATTCTGGATCTTCTCGATGGCCTGCAGACCGAAATCGCGCTGAGCCTCGAAAGACTGCGTGCTCAACCACTGTCTCACCGTCAAGGTCCGCGATCCGGTGATTTCTTGCTGAATCGATGAATAGAACCCGCTCAGCCGTTTATGCAGCCCTTGATCCAGCTGAATGACGTTCTCGGTGTTGTGGACAGCCTCCGGCCCGAATCGATTCACGTTGCCCGGTGTTTGCTCGACGATGTGGTGCCACTGCTTTCCGTCTTCCGCCGGGCCAAGGGCTCGTTTGAGGCCGCTGAACGACCTCCAGGAGCGGGGACCGCCTGGATTGCTGTTCCAGCTGGCTCCATTCCGGGCCACCATCGCAACCGCCGTCGCGGGAAGTGAGACGACGATGCTGTCGCCTGCGATGGCCACCGCACTCACCTGCCCTACGTTGGCCAGCTCGATCCCGACTCGGGTTGCGCCCACCATCGATGCCTCGGGGTAGCCGGGCATTCTCGATAGCCGTGATGCCAATGACGCTGCGCCTCCGGTCATCCCCTGACTCACCACGACCGTCACCGCGAGGACGAACACACGCGCGACCTCGGTCCCGACACGATTCGCGAAGTGCTGCCCCGCCTGCTCCAGCTCTCCGGCGGAGGTCGCCTTCTCTGTTGCTCGCTTCAGTTCCCGACTTGCCTCCAGCACCGTCAGGAAGGTTTCCACGCCCAGATAGATCAGGAGGATTGCGGAAATGACCGCGGCTGCCTTGGTGAAGACAGGCTCCGGATTGGCCGCGAGCACCGCCCAGGTAACGAGCCCTGTCGCGATGACGGTGTAGAAGAGCTGCGGCGCCAAGGTGTCTTCCACTGCCTTGGCGATGCTCGACTTCAGCGGGCCAACCGAAAGGCCCAAGGCGACGCCCAGCTTATCGGCCCCACTCAAGGCTGAAACATCGGTAAGGAGCGAGAGGCAACCCTCGATCTCCTGGCTCGCGCGACAGATGCCTCCGAAGCTCTTGCGCATCAGGCTTCGCCATCTCGCGTCAGGCGTGCTGCCCGGATAGGCGGCACGAACCAACCAGGGTTGCCGCTCTGTGCGAAGCGAAAGCGGGAGCTCAAGGACCCAAGCGGAGAGCGCCTCTTCGAATGCGTCCGCATCCACTACCACCGACCGCATGGAGGCGCGCGGCACGTAATCAATGGTTCGCCCCTGCCCCAGGTCAAGGCGGAGCCCAGGTCGATTCGCGCACGCGCCGAGCAGCGAAAGAACAAGGACGGATACCACCAGCCGATTCGTCATGAATGACTTCGCCTTCGGGAAGAGCCCCGCCACCAGGTGATTGCCTCCGCTCCACAGTCTTGGCGTTGCTCCAGCGGGACAGCTGGAGCAGATCGCCACCAAGGCGGACCGGATCCTCGGGCAGCTCGACTCCGGTCAGGGAACCGGAGGTGCACTGCGCAAGGACCCGGCCCTCTACGACGAACTGAAGACCCTGGCCACGGACCTGCGCAAGCATCCGTGGAAGAGCCTCTGGAAGGACTGAGCGACTCCTCCGGCCGCGCTGCCGCGGACTACGGCGTCCCCGTCCCCCGGCTCTGGTCGGAATCGACGTACTCCCACGGGAAGGCGTCGGACGGCGTGGCCGACCGCAGGTAGCTCATGGGATGTGCCGGATTGTATTTGTAGGTCTTCTCCATGTCGCGCTCGAACGCGAACATCTGGTGGGCCGTGTACAGGTGGTGCTGGCGGTTCAATACGTCGACCCTGCTGCCCTGGACCGCGACGACTCGGGCGGGCAGCGGCAGCAGTTGGGTCCCCTCGCCAACATAGGACGGCTTGATCTTCACCGTGACCGGAGGATCCATATCGGCAAGCAACTGCTCCAGCTCATCGTTCACCGCTTCGTACGTCGCATGGGTGCTCGAGGCGATCTGCCGGTGGTCCTTATGGCTGACCATATCGGCGATGTAGCCGTCGCGAAGCTCCTGCAGCGTCCAGTTCCCGCTCCGGGCCTGGAGAATCGTCTCGCGGTTGCTAAGCCCATGCAGCGCCCACTCGTGGGAGATGATCAAGAGGATGCCGCCCGGGTGCTTGGTGGCCTGTCCCCTCATCGCGATATGGACGCGGATCCGCACGTCGCGGGACATGTCGAACCCGGCGAGGTCCCGGGTGAGCTGGTGAAGCGGAATCCATGATCCGCCCGGCGTCGTCGTGTCGGCAGGGTCCCGCACCTCGATGATGCACTGGCCATCGATGCCGCGCGTGGCGGTCGGAGTGACCTCGATGATCAACGGGACGTAGTCGGCGGCGCCGCGGTTGGCGAAGGGCTCGATGACGGACCGACGGAAGACACTGGAGCTTTCGAGGATCTGCGTCAGTCGCGGGTAGGCCGCCGTGATCTGCGAGTAGCCCTCGATGAAAGGCCACTCCGTCGGGGGCGACGGCTCCTGCTCTTCCGGGACCACCGGCGTGGAGACCGCGGAGCTGGCGCTCCGGGTGCCCGAGCGGTTGCGAACCGCGACCTTGGACGGCCCCACGTCCACCTCCATGCCAGGCGAACCGCGGACCGCGTCGATGGTCTGCCCTAGGTCCAACTGATCCAGCGGCGACGCCTTCGAGCTCGACGCCTGGGAATCGCCGCCGAGCTGCGCGTTCAGCAACCGCTCCTTCCACTCCTGGTTCTTCGCCGGGGATCTGGCGGCAGGGAAGGCCTTGTCGATCTGCTCGTTCAGGACGGCGGAGTTGCGGCTGCTCTGGGCTGACAGCGCGAGCTTCGTGGCCATCTCCCCGAAGGCCCGCGCGGTCTCCTGGTTGGAGGTCATCGCCGACAGGGCGTTCTTCTGGTTCTGGTCCAGGCCCGTCAGGTTGGCGAACGGGCTCACCTGGGTGAGTGCGTTCAGCAGCGAGCCCACCCCCGTGGGATCCGGCGCGGCCGGTGCGTTCTGGATGTTGACGATGGGCTGCGGGAGCGTGGTGGGCGTGGTGCTTTGCGGCGTCTGGTAGCGGCTGTCCGTGCTCACCGGGTTGATGGCGGTGGGCTCGTCCGAGGGCGACTGCTCCCATCTCCAGAAGCGCGTGTCATCGATGCGCTCGCACGCGTTGCAGGCGCCGCGCACGGCCTCCGCGAAGACTCCGGGCGTAGGCACGCTCAGGCGGAAGACCGCGCCCTGCCCCCCTTCGCGCTCGGCCTCCGTCTGGTAGTGCTCCAGCAGCGAGGCATGGGCCATGGCCCCACTGCCGCTCTGGTCCGGGGTGCCCATCTCGTAGGTGGGGTCCAGGTTGAGGCCACGGGCCACCGGGAACACGAGCGAGTTGCCCGCGACCCCCAGCAGCCGGTTCTCCACCAGCGAGGCCAGGGAGCGGCCCAGCACCCCGCGTTGCGCATAGATGGAGTTGAACTCGTCCTGCGCCAGATGGATGCGGTCCAGCATCATGTACCGGCGGTGCGGCGTGATGCCGTGGCACCAGATGGCGTGGTGGTAGTACTCCAGGTTCTCCTGGTTGAGGTGATCCCGGAGCTGCTGGGCTAGCCGCTGGTCCTCCTGCCAGGGGTTGCGCTGCTCCTCGGGCTTCATGGGCGTGGGCAGGTAGATCTGATCCGCGAAGCCGATGTCGTTGCGGATGGCCTGGTTGTTCACCAGCGTCCCGCTGAAGTGGGGCGTGCGGTAGCGCAGCGTGCCCCGGTCGACGACGGCGAAGCTGCCCGACAGACTCAGGCTGGGAGAGTTCAGCCGCAGTCCGACAATCTGGCTGCGCTTGAGGTCCGCGGGGGTGCCGGTGAAGGGCTGCTGGGCCACCCCTGCCTTGAGCGCCTTGATGTCCGTGGTCCGCGTGGAGCGCACGGAGACGGTCAACAGCCGGCCCGGGGCGTAGTCGGTGAGCAGGGTGCAGTCCAGCCGCAGGTCCTTCACCGTCGTTCCGTCCGCGAGGATGGCCTCGAAGCGAAGCTGCTCGACGAAGTTGCGGGCGAGCGCGGGGGCGTGCTGCGTCTGGAAGGTGCGCTCGCGCTCCTCGATGGCGAGCTTGACGAACAGGTTGCTGATGCCCCGGATGTCCAGCCCCAGGAAGACATGGCTCAGGGTGGCCCAGGCGGCGGCGTCAATCGACCCATCCGCTTGATCCGCCGGCCTGCTCAGCGTCAGGCGGAGCTGGAGCTCACCCGAGAACTCCTCGATGGACTCCTCACTGTAGGGCAGGAAGGTCACCGCGCCGGAGGACTCCACGCGGCGGGGGAAGTCCGTGCCCTGGTAGTTCCGCGCAATGCGATCCAGCGCGTCGAAGCCCCGGCGCAGCTCCTGCCCCCGGGTCGTCTCCAGGGAGTAGAGCAGGTGCTCGGACAGGCACTCCCGCCAGCGGAGGATCTTCGCGTCCGTGAAGAGGCTCATCATCAAGGGGACGAAGAGGCACTCCTGGACGTCCACCACCTGCTGCTCGATGACGAAGTGCCGGAGGATTTCGAAGTACTGGATGGTCAACGCGTGGCAGTGGTTGTGGTTGGCCACCACTTCGGTCTGCACGGAGAGCGATTCGCCCTGCTTCGCGCTGGTGACGACGGTGGAGCGCTGGCTGCGCACGGAGGACGTCGCCTGCATGGTGGCGTCACGCAGCCGGTTGTGGAGGCTGGACGTCATGTCGCGGGTGTTGTCCTGCCACGCGGAGGACGTCCCTGAACCGCCGGAGATGCTGAAGCCGGTGGACAACCCCACGGCCACGCCGTTCTTGCTGCCGCTGCCAGCGCCCCCCAGGCCGAAGGAGAAGCCGCGCGTCTTGGCCGAGCTGCCACCCCGCATGGACTCCTGGACGGTCCCACTGAGGATTTCGTCGATGTCGCGGTCTCTCGACAGGTTGTGGGTCAGGCCCTCTTCGGCCACCGTGGCCTCATCGCGCGAGGCCCCGTCCTCCCGGTTCCAGTCATAGATGACGAGCTGCTTCTTCTGCCCGGGGGCCAGCGGCAGGGAGTAGAGCAGGTCCCCCATCGAATAGCCGTCCGCCTTGAAGGTCTGCTTGAAGTGGAGCACGTGGCCGTGCGCCAGCGACACGGCTTGATACAACTCATAGTCGGTGGCGTCGTCGTCCCAGCGCAGGGGGTTCTTGCTCCCCAGCGTCTGCCGCAAGGTGCGGTGGAGATGACGGGCGTAGCCAGCCGGGTCGGAGGTGTCGCCATTCCACTCCCAGGCGGGGGCTTCGCGGATGGGGACGAGCTGGCCGCGCGGGTCCGTGGTGCGGACGATGGCGTAGTGGCTGAACTCCTCCAGCGACCGGTTGGGGACCGTGAAGTTGACGCAGGAGCCGCCGATATCCTGCGAGTAGCTGGACTCGTTGGCGACGAGCTCCTCCGTGCCCGGCAGGCGCGGGGTCGGGTCATTGCAGGCGCAGTCGTCTTCACCGCTGGCGGCCTCGGTCGTGCTCCCTGTCGCGACGACCAGCAGCGTGAACGCGGGGAAGGTCCCATCCGCGTTGAGCACGATGGGGAGCTCCTCGTCGGGACGGGAGGAGACCACCGCGTGGGCCCCGAGGAACGGCTCGTTGGGGACCACCACGGAGAAGTTGCCGCTGCTGTGCGTGGTGACCGCGGCGAGGGACACCTTGAGCGGGGGGCTCGTCCCGTCACCTCGCAGTGCCTGGAAGAGGATCTGCTGCCGCGTCAGCGCCCTGCCCGTGGGGTCCACCAGGCGCCCCTTGAGGACACGGGTGGTGGGCGCGCTGGAGCTCGGCACGAGGACGTTGGGCGAGAACGGCTCCACCTGCACCTTCACCACCGCCATCTTCGCGGCCTGGCTCACGGTGAGGTGCGTCGGAGAGACGAGCCGGGTGGGCAGGCCGTTGGGGGTGCGCACCACGAAGGTGAGAGGGCTGCTGGAGATGCGGCCGGTGATGGCGAGCGTCAACTGGAAGGCGCCCGTGGGCCCGAGCAGGAACTCCTGGTGGATGGGGGTGACTTCGCTGTCTCCAGCGATGGTGTCCGGACAGGAGATCTCCAGGGTGTACCCCGAGACGGAGCCGGCGGAGCTCTCCACCGCGCCCAGGACGGAGATGAACTCCACCTCCTCCAGTTTCGGCGCTGTCGCGGTAGGTGTGAGGGGCGACAGAGGGGCCTTCTGCTCAAGCCGGGAAGCGGTCGCGGCCTCCATCGTCGTGACCGACGTGCGCGGGGCCACCTTCACCGCGGGAGCGAGCGCCGGCAGCTGGAGGATGACCCGCCGGTCCGCCGCGGCGGGCTTGCTCTCCGCGACCAGCACCGCGTTCAGCGCGGCCTTGTCGGCGAAGGTGTGCTCCACGACGGAAACCCCCGAGCGGAGGACATAGAGCGAAAGGGGAAAGGGAAGCGCGGAGGCGGTGATCTTCTGGAAGAAGAACCCACCCTGCGGGCTCGTGAGCTCAGCGGTGAAGAGGGGCGTGTTGGGCGACTGGCCCAGCAGCACCGTGCATGCTTCCAGGCTGCCAGGCTCCGAGGTTTCTATCTGTCCGTAGAGTTTCATGGGTCTCGTGAATTATTTCCGACGAGACCGTAAGAAACACGACATTTGTACTCATAATACATTTCTCAGGAAATGAGACATGTCTCAAGCGGGCGCGTCCTGGGGCATTCACATCCGTACACGTCAAAGCTCGGTCGGCACCGGCACTTCGTCCGCGGGCGCCGGAGCCTGAACAGGCACCGAAGCAGGGACCTCATCCTGGGTCACGGGCGAGTTCAGGATCCACGAATAGCTATAGCCCGCCTTACGCAGCCGGTACGTCGCGCGCTTCCCGCAGCCCACGACGCCCGTGGTGACGCGGTCCAGCTTGGAAGCCTGGAGCTCCGCCTTCCCGCAGCTCAGGTCGAACTCGGCGCGGAGCCTCACGTCCGGAATCCAGGAGCACTGCCCCATGATACAGCGCAGTTCGTAGACGCCCTCGGTGTTGCAGCCGATCATCCGGTACTGGTTCTCACCCAGGTACTGCGGCGTCAGCTCTTCCTGGCACTTGAGATCCTTGGCGGCGATCTTCTCCAGGTTCGCATAGCGCTTGGAATTGATGGATGGCCCCATCTGGGAGAAGTCCACCTTGGAGTTGCTCCGGCGGCCCCCACAGCCTGCAACCAGGAACGCCACGCCCACGCCCACGCCCACAACCGACAGTCGAATCAGGTTCATGGGCGCTCATCTACTCCAGGGCCTCACGCGCTTTCCAGCCCTCCCCCGCAAAGACAAGGAGCCGCCCCGCCGCACAGGCAGGACGGCTCCCAGGTCAACGCCCGCGCATCACTGCATCGACAGGGCCCAGGTGTAGCTGCCGCTCGAGCCCAGCCCGACCAGCGTCGTCTTGCACGTGGCGGTGGTGCTGCCCTTGGACGTGGCGCTCCCCGCGGGCGTCCAGTAGCCGGACGTCCCCAGGATCGGATTGGGCGGGGTCCAGATGCTGCTCATGTTGAAGCGACAGGTCTTGCTGCCGCTCGTGTACTCGAAGACGACGGCGGAGTTGGTGCCACAGTCTGTCTGGTACACCCCGGACGTCGAGCTGGCCGCCACCGAGCTCAGGGCCGGGATGACCGCGGCACAGCCGTTGAAGTAGGAATTGGTGATCGCGCTGGTCGTGATCTTGTTCTGCACCGTGAACGTCAGCGTCGCCGCGTGCGCGGAACCCATGCCCAGCGCCGACACCGCGAACGCAGCCACCACCGTCAAGCTTTTCATGGACAGCCCCCAAGGAAGGGGAATCGCTTCCCCAGAATCAGATAGACGATTCCCGGGAGCCTTGTCCAGACAGCCAGCGCTTGAAATTCATGCAATGGATTGCGAGGAAAATTCTCGCCAGACTCGCTTCCCTTCCTGAGTCAGGCCTGAATCGCTTACCGCCCATCGTGGTCGCGTCCGACTCACGAACCTCCATTCAATGACAGACATCCGCCGTGCTGCGTCAGGGCTGGGGCGCCTCCGCACTCCCGGGCAGCAGATCCGACAGCAGCATCTGCTCCTCGCTTGGCGAGAGGTCGTAGTGGCGGGCTGCCTCCGTGATGATCTGGATCATGGGCGTGTCCGGTTCCTCGGCCCTCCGCGCCGCGATCCTGCGGGCTGCGCCTCGAAGGGCCTCTCCCCTGGGTTGAAGTCTTTCACGCATGACGGCACCTCACTGGAGAGATTCGGATGCGCTTGCACCAATGCAAGGGCGATGACGGGTGGTGGGAGCAAGCGCTTCCCGTCAGCCCCCGCCCACGGGAAGCGGGCGGCTCGCAGGGCGGCGCGTGCCTTCCTCTGGATTCGCGAGCGCTCCAGCTTTGGGGTCGGACCCCACTCCGAGGAACGAGGAATCAGACATGGCAGCGCAAGACATCCCCGGCACCGGGCAGCAGGCAGGGAGCCCCACGCACCGCAGCACGGACATCCCGCTCGATGAGCGCCGCCGCATGCGCCACGAGTCCCGCACGTCGCAGACCTACAAGGCCTTCCTCAAGTACCTGCGCGACGTAGGCCAGTTCCAGGACGAGCAGGCTGCCCAGCAAGCCGCCTTCTCCGTGCTGTGCGTGCTGGAGCAGCGCCTCTTCGGCGAGGAGGACAACGACATGGAGGCCCAGCTGCCCCACAAGCTGCGCGAGCTCCTGGTGCGGTGCGACCGCCACGAAGCCGGGCCGCCGCCTCATAAGTTCGGCCGGGCGGAAATGCTGGCGATGGTCTCCACGGACCTGGGCGTGGAGGCCGAGAACGCAGAACCCATCGTCCGCGCGGTCTTCAGCGCCATCCAGGCGCAGATCTCCGAGGGGGAAAGCGACGACATCGCTGGCGAGCTGCCGACGGACCTCCGCGAACTGTGGGCGCGCCCCACCTGAGGCCGGGGGGCTCGCCTGCATGGGCGCAATCCATTGACGCCTGGTCATGAATGGCTGTGAGCTGGCGGCAACATGAACTCCATCTCGGAGATCGAAGTCTTCATCAAGGCCGTCGACCTGGGCGGCTTCACTCGGGCCGCCGAGAACCTGGGGCTGACGCCTTCGGGCGTGAGCCGGATCATCTCGCGACTCGAAGGCCGGCTGGGTGTCCGGCTCCTGAACAGGACCACCCGCAGCCTCAGCCTCACGGATGAAGGGGCCGTGTACCACGAGCACTGCACTCGCATGCTCGCGGAGCTCGAAGCGGTCAACGCCACCCTGGCGCGGACGAGCGTCACGCCGCGAGGCCGCCTGCGCGTCGATGTCCCCATCCCGCTCGCGGACTACGTCGTCGGGCCCGCGTTGCCCCGGTTCCTGGAACGCTACCCGGACGTGTCCATCGACCTCACGGTCCGCGACCGGATCATCGACCCCACCGCCGAGGGCGTCGACGTGGTCCTCCGCCTCGCGCCGACGCGTGACTCCGACCTGGTCTCACGGAAGCTCGCCCGCGCGCGCTCCATCCTGGTCGCATCCCCTGCCTATCTCACCGCGCATGGCAGGCCCCGGACGCTCGCATCGCTGCGGGAACACACCTGCATCGCGTACCTGTCGAACACAGGCCCCCTTCCGTGGCGGCTGAAGGGGCCTGGGGGCGAGGTCACCTTCGCCGCCCGGGGCAGGTTCATGGCCGGCTCTGGCAACGTGCTCACGCACGCCGCGCTGGGCGGGCTCGGCATCATCCAGACCTACGAGTACCACGTCGCCGAACACCTCTCCCGGGGCAAGCTCGAGCTCATCCTCGAAGACCTGGAGCCCGAGCCACGCACCGTCTTCGCCCTCTTCGAACGGCACAAGTCCGCCGTGCCCAAGGTGCGCGTGTTCCTGGACTTCGTGGCGGAGCTCTTCGCCTCCAGGGCCCCGCTGGCCACGGGACGCAAGCGCCGCTGACTCAGCGCACCAGCCGGAACCCGATGTCCGGCCCCAGCCTCTGCACGTAGCCGAGCAGGATGTTGAGGTAGCCCAGCGACTCCAGCCACCGGGAGTTGCGCAGCGGTCCCGCGTCCACCGGGTCGAAGCCCAGGTCACGCCCCAGGCCCAGCACACGCTCCCTGCCGCCAGCGTCATCCGAGGCCACGAGCAGGCTGAGCTTCTCGCCCTTCACCTGTCCCTGGTCCATGTGCTGCGCGAAGACCGTGTTGAAGGCCTTCACCACGCGCGCCTGGGGCGCCTTCTTCCGCAGCTCCTCCGCGCCGCTCGTGGTGAAACCGAGCGCCAGCTGCATATCGGCGGTCAGCGCGTTCGTCACGTCCACCACGACCTTGCCGTTCACAGCGTCGCCCAGCGCGCGGAGCGTGTCGTCCAGCGCGCCGAAGGGCACCGCCAGGAACACCACCTCCGCCCACGCCGCCGTCTGACGCACGGCCGCGGGGTCCTTGCCCACGGCCCGCACCTCGTGCCCCGCGCGAGCCAGGCCCCGCTGCAGCGCGCCGCCCACGTTCCCCTTGCCGATGATCCCGATCTTCGTCGCCATGGTCTTGCCGTCCTCGTGAAGGCCGGAGCGGTGCGCCCCGGAACGGTTGGCAATATGCGGAACGGGGCCCTCGCGAAAAACGCCTGGGTCGTCACGGCACCTGTGACGCGGCGTCATGAAACGCGGGATGGGCCTCCTGGTGACACGAGTCACCAGCACTGATGATCCGCCTCACCAGTTTCGAGCCGCCCAGACACCTCTCGAAACATGCGCTTCAGAGGGAAGACGGCCTCGCCGGAGGGCTGGCACGGGCCGTGCTCTAGGGATTGGTCATCACGGACCGGACGCAGCACTCCGGTCCCTCTTCCAAATCCCCGACTCTCCCCTCCTTCGCCGCCCCCCGAGGTCTCCCATGCGCGTCTCCAACCGCCCCGCGTCCACGCCCGCCTCGAACTCCCCCGCCGTTGCTGGCCCGTCCGCGGCCACCGAGAAGAAGCCCGGCTTCATCGACAAGAACCAGCCGGACACGAAGTTCAGCAAGGAGTGGGGCCAGGACATCTTCATGGACTCGCGCAAGGGCGATAAGGCCCAGGCCAGCGCGGACAAGAAGGACGGGCGCCAGGTCACGCAGGGCAACACGGGCCCCGGCCAGGTGGCGGGCAACGAGAGCGGCAAGTACGTGTCGTGGCAGAAGGACGCGGCGGAGTTCAAGACCGGCACGGGCTTCTCCAAGGACGGCACCGGCGCGCAGATCGAGGCGAGCGCCGCCGAGGTCCAGGGCGATGCGTCCTACCGCGTGATGCCGTGGGAGATCGGCGGCCGCGCGGGCGCCGAGGCCAACATCGCCAGCCTCCGCGGTGACGCGGGCTTCGGCAAGGACCTGAAGGACATCGGGCTCGACAAGGTGGAGGGCAAGGTCTACGGCGGCGTGCACGGCGAGGCGCTGGTGGGCGCCAACGCGGACGCGAAGGCCAAGATCGACCTGAACCCCAAGAACGGCGACATGGGCGCCGAGGTCGGCGCGGGCGCGCTGGTGGGCGCCGAGGCGAGCGCCACGGCTCGCGGCGAGTTCGGCCCCGTGCAGGGCTCCGTGACGGGCAGCGCCATCGCTGGCGTGGGCGCCGCGGTGGACGCGAAGGTGGCCTTCGAGGACGGCAAGCTCACCATCGGCGGCAAGGCCAAGGCGGCGCTCGGTGTGGGCGTCGGCGTCGGCACCTCGTACACCATCGACTTCAACAAGCTGAAGGGCACGGTCGACAACCTCACCAACGGCAAGGCCAGCGAGGCCGTCAAGAACGTCACGGACAAGGTTGGCGACACGGCGAAGAACGTCACGGACAAGGTCGGCGACACGGCCAAGGACGTCACGGACAAGGTCGCCGACAAGGCCAAGGACGTCACGGACAAGGTCGCCGACAAGGCCAAGGACGTCGGCAAGGGCATCAAGGACCTGTTCAAGTTCTGATGCGCCTTCAGGCCGCGGAGACCACCGTGCCCTGTGCCAGGGCGCACAGCGTCTCCGCGCCATCCTTCACCGCGAAGACTTCACACTGACACACAGCCTGCCGCTTGCCGGCGGCCTTCGCGTGGGCCCGCGCGATGAGCAGCGAGCCCACGGCGGGCTTCAGGTAGTTGATCTTGTACTCGGAGGTCAGCGCGTTGCCGCCCAGCGCCAGGCCACCGGCGAACGTGATGGCGTTGTCCGCGAGGTAGCTGAGCACGCCCCCGTGGACGAAGCCGTGCTGCTGCTTCAGGTGGTCCACGATGGGGAGCCGCAGCTCCGCGGTCCCAGGCCCGGCGCTGGCGAGCTGCGCTCCGATGAACTGGCTGAAGGGCTGCGCCGCGAACACCTGACGCGCGAACTCCTGAAGGTCGTCCATGCGTCCACCAGACCACCGATGGACACAGCCCTCAACCCCTGCGCCCTATCCCTCCGCCGGAGCTGGGGCGTTCACCGGTTCCGGCGGCTCCACCGGCGGCTTGACGATGAGCTGCTCCAGCGTGGGCCGCTTCGGCTTTTCGAACGGGGCCAGCTTCACCGGCTTCCCCGTGCGCGCCGACTCCTGCAACGCGACGATGATGCGCACGTCCGCCAGGCCTTCAATGCCATTGGGCTCCGGATCCCGGTCCTCCAGGACGCACTTCGAGAAGTAGACGAGCTCCGGCGCGAACTGGTCGCTGTTCTTGAACGTCCGCGTCTCCGTCTCTCCGCCCACAGTGAGCTCGTGCTGGATGTCCGTGCCGTAGCCAAAGCCGTGCTTCACCAGCAGGTCCCCTTCCGTCCCCACCAACCGGTAGCTCGACACCGCCGAGGCCTCGTGGCTGATGGCGAACTGGGCCACCCGTCCGTTCGGGAACCGCATCAGCGCGAACGCGGATGCATCCACGCCGTGGAAGCGCCCATCCCTGCCTCCTCCCGTGAACGCGAACACCTCGCGCGGCTCGTCGCGGAAAAGGTAGCGCGCGGCGTTGATGGGGTACGGCCCTTCGTCCAGCAGCGCCCCGCCTCCCACGTCCACTCGTGTGCGGATGTCCCCTTCTCGCACCTGCTGCGTCAGCGTCCCCGTGAACACCAGCGGATTCCCCAGCCGCCCTGAGCGCATCAGCTCGATGGCGCGGAGGTTCGCCTCCTCGAAGTGCAGCCGGTACGCGACCATCAGCTTCACGTCGTTCTCGTTCGTGGCGCGGATCATCGCCTCGCAGTCCTCCACCGACGTCGCCATCGGCTTCTCGCAGAGGACGTGCACGCCAATGCGCGCCGCACGCTCCGTGAAGGCCCGGTGCAGGGTGTTGGGCAACACGAGGTAGACCGCGTCCGCCTTCGAGTCGCGCAACACCTGCTCGAAGTTCTCGTAGCCCCCCACGTGCTCCACGCCGTACTTCTCCTGGAGCGTGACCCGCTTCGCCTTGTCGGAGGAGATGATGGCCACCAGCTCGGAGTTCTCCTCCGCGTGCTGGAACGCCGGGAGGATGGCCACCTGCGCGAGGTTGCCCGCTCCCACCACCGCGTACCGCACCCGCCTGGATGTCTCCTGCGCCATGATGCACCTCTCCCGTGGTGAAGCCCTACGCTGGTGACGCGCCAGGCCACCCCGCAAGCCGCGCCCGTCCCTCCGGTGCAGGGGCCGCATGATGGGCAGGCGGACGGACAGGCTTTCGCGCGGCGTCCATCCGGCCTATGCCGTTCCCCATGCCCTTCATGAAGATGCTCGCCCGCCTCGGGATTGGCAGCGCGCGGGTGGACACCCGCCTGGAACACGACACCGTGCGCGCGGGCGGCGACCTGCGTGGACTCGTCCATGTCCAGGGCGGACACACGCCCCAGCGCATCGACCGCATCGACCTGCACCTGATGGCGCAGTACCTCCAGCGCGACAACGACCGCCTCAGCGCGCTCAACGCCGTCGTGCGCACCTGGCGCGTCGCCAACCCCTTCACCCTCCAGCCCCGCGAGGAGCGTGAGATCCCCTTCTCCCTGCGCATCCCCGCCCACGCGCCCATCACCGAGCGCGGCACGCCCGTGTGGATCAAGACGGCGCTCGACATCGACAACGCCCTCAACCCCGAGGACAGCGACCGCGTCCACGTCCTGCCCCACCCGTCCCTCCAGACCGTGATTGAGGCCGTGCGACAGCTGGGCTTCCAGTGGCGCAACTCGTACTGTGAGGCTGGGTCCCCGTTGGGTCGCGACGAGCCCTTCGTGCAGGAGCTGGAGTTCCACGCCGGCCCGGAGTGGAGCGGCCCGCCTCGCTCGCTCGCTCTCCTGCCCTTCCCCCAGGAGGACGCGCTGGAGCTGGTCCTCGACCTGGACCGTGGCCCCCGGGGCCTTACGTCCCTCCTGGAGGGCTCGTCGCTGGACGGCGGCCGGCGGCAGCGGCTGGTGCTGTCCTCCTCGGACCTGTCCTTGGGGACAGGGGCCGTCGCGGCGCTCCTGGCTCCGCACCTTCGCGGCGGGGCGTGAAAGCCCGGAAGGACCGGTCCTTCGTACAGCCCCGGACGTACCCGACGTCCCAAGTCCTCCGCCCGGGCTCGGAAGTGGTACAAGC
>NZ_RAWQ01000061.1:0-45066 GCF_003668965.1 Corallococcus sp. AB030 | reverse complement strand
GCCAGCACATCCTGGACCTCCGCTCCCTTGCGCTCTCGGACCGGTGGGACGCCGCCATGAACCTCACGCTCGCGCCGCAGCGCGCGGAGGTGCGGCGCGTCTCGTGATCAGGATGGGCGCCACACCCGCAAGGCGTCGCCTCGCATGGCATCAGCGCCGCAAAGCGGCTCAAGGCAGATGCGGCTCTTGTCGTATCGGTCCGGCTCATCGCCTGTCAGGGAGACAAGGTGTTCGCGCGAATGCCCGAACCGTTGCTGGAGCAACTCCGGCCCGCGCTCGCCCAGGCCGTGGTGACGGAGGACAAGGCCCTGACGACGCCGCCCTGGGAATCCGCCCTCCTGGAAATGCAGTTCCGGGACGGTCAGGTGGTGTTCGGGCAACTGGTACGCGGGGACGTGCTGCGCATGAACGAGACACGGTGGTGCGAGGGGGAGGAAGCGCAGGGCGGCGAACTGCGGCTCGATGACGGCCCCTCCTTGTTCCCCTGGTTCAAGCAGCACCTGGGACCGGTTCAAGCAAAGGAGCACCAACTCCTGCGAGAGCCGCCTCCGTCTCCCTGAACCGGGCGCTCCAGGGCAGAGCGGGATGGATGTCTGCTTCACGGTTCCCCCCGCGCCCGGTTTGCTCCCACGGCTGCCCCCGCCTTCCACGAACGGATTTAGACTCCTGGCATGACAACCATGCCCAGCGAGAATCCGTCTCCCACGCAGCAGCTCTTCGCGGCAATCAATGGCCATTGGATCACCCAGGTCATCGGCACGGTGGCCCGCCTGGGGATCGCGGACCTGCTCACGGGAGGAGCCCGCGACAGTGACTCGCTGGCGGCGGAGTTGGGCGTCCACCCGGGCGCCTTGTTCCGGCTGATGCGCGGCGGCATCACCGCCGGCCTCTTCACGGCTGCCTCCGAGCGGACCTTTGCCCTGACACCGATGGGCGAAGGGCTGCGCTCGGACGTCCCGGACTCGCTGCGGGCGGTGGCCATCATGCAGAGCGACAAGTCCCACTGGTCGCCCTGGGGGCTCCTCTCCGAGGCGGTTCGCACGGGCAGGGCCCCGGTGCAGGCCGCGCTGGGCTGCGACATCTGGGAGCACTTCGCCCGGAATCCCGACGAGGCGGAGCACTTCGCCCAGGCCATGGGAAATCTGTCCGGCCTGGTGGGCAGCGAGCTGACGCACCATATCGACTTCGCCCCCTTCGCTCGCGTGGCGGACATTGGAGGCAGCCACGGCGATCTGCTCTCGCAGGTGCTGCGCGCCCATCCCTCCTGCCAGGGCATCCTCTTCGACCTGCCCAAGGTCGCCGAGGGCGCGAAGGCGGCGCTGGAGTCCCGGGGCCTCGCCGGCCGGGTGGACGTGGTGACCGGGAGCTTCTTCGAGCCCGGCATCCCCGCGGCCGACGCCTATCTGCTCAAACACATCCTCCATGACTGGGAGGACGACGCCTCCCTCACCATCCTGCGCCGCATCCACGAGGCAGCTCCCGCCGGGGCACGGCTCTTCGTGCTGGAGATGGTGATTCCGGACAACCGGAGTCCACACCCCAGCCACTTGATGGACCTCAACATGCTGGTGCTCGCCGACGGCCGCGAGCGCACCCGGGACGAGTTCCAGGCGCTGTTCACCGCCACGTCCTGGAAGGTGGAGCGCATCCTCCCCACCCGGAGCGGGGCCAGCATCATCGAGACGGTGAAGGCCTGAGCGTTTGAACTAGAGTCGTGGGATGACCTCACGACTCCTGCTCCTCCTCTACGTCTGTCTTCCCTTCACGGCTTTGGCCAAGGAGCCCAAGCCGCGGACCTATGACATCGTCATCGTCGGCGGCGGGAAGACCGAGGAAGAGGCCCAGGCCGCGCTCGACAAGCTGAAGCCCAAGGTGCTCTGGGTCCGCCTGTCGACCACCGGGTTCCCGGGCGTGTCGAAGTCAGATGAATATCCCGGCCTCAACAAGGGGCTGTACATCGCCGTCCTCGGCCTGTGCCCCAAGGGCGGCGACACGGACATCAAGAAGCTCATGAAGGCGGTGAAGGCACACGCGCCGGGTGCGTACTCCAAGAGCATCAAGGGCCAGTACGGCGACCCCTGCCCTCCCGACTCAGCCTTCCTGCCGCCTGACGCCGAGGAGAAGCCACTCCTGGACCGCATCGCGAAAGAGCCGGAGTCGGCGGAGGCCTTCTACGCCTACGCCGCGCACCTCAAGGAGAATGGCAGGCTGGGGGAATCCCAGGTGATGGTTGACGAGGCATTGCGGCTGAATCCGAATCACGCCGAGGCCCGGTCCCTGACGGAGGTGCTGATGGTGCTGATGACGGATTGAGCAGGGCTTTTCACCCCCTTGCGACAGGCGTGACTGGCGCTTCTTCGAGGACGAAGCCGAATTGACGCACGTCTTCCCCGACGCGCTCGTCCAGGAGGCAGTGCACGTACACCGGCCGATCCGTCACGCGCGCCGTGGAGAGGAATTCCCAGGTGATCGCCTCCGTGAACTTCACGATCAGCCGCTTCGCCACCGGACCCGACGGAGTCTCGAGCTTCAGCAGGAGCCACGCCTGGCTTCGGTCGTTATTGGAGGTGCTGACCTCCTTGATGACGGCGAGATAGCGTTGACCCTCGCGACGGACGCGTTCGTATCGGTTCTGCTCCCAGGACGGGATGCCGACGAAAAGCAGGCCTCCAATGGCCAGGAAGAGTGCGACGACAAAGATGAACATGGCTACCAGCATCGGGGCAACCTACCCGACATGCGCACCTCCTCGCGAGTGATTGTCCACTGAACGCTCGGGCCACAAAGGCAGGAGGCGAATCCCTCTCACCCGGCGCAACGCTATACACTCCCGGGCATGGCCCTCGAGTCCCCTGCCCTGCGTGCAGTCATCCTCGGTTGTGCCCTGCTGTCGTCCTCCTGCTCCGACACATCCGGGCCCCCGCCGCCTCCTCCCGAGGAACCCTGGGACGGGACCTACACGCCCCTGGTCGACCCGTCGGACTGGGTCGACCGGGGCGAGTACGCCCCCTGCGCGTTCACACCGCCTCCGGGGACCGTCGTCGACTGCGACGACCCGTCCCTCTTCGACCTGTCGAAGTGTGACACCGCCTCGCTCGCCACCTTGGAGCCGCATGGCATCTACCAGGTGGACATGCGCCACGCCTCGGGCTTCGCGGACTTCGCCGGCATCCGGGTCCCCGAGGAGGGCGGCACCGCGACCATGAACTACCTCCCGATGATGCGGAGCGCTCCGGTCACGCGGCAGCAACTCCAGGGAGGCTTCCGCTTCTCCGCGCAGTACACCTTCCGGGACACCGTCCGGAACCTGGTCTTCGCGGGCTGCGGCATCACCGCGCCCGGGCTGGTGACGGGCTGCTTCGCCCGCTGCACCGACGGCAAGGTGGCCACCTCCGGCACCTTCGAAGCCGCGCGGATGACCTGGGCGCGGGGCGAGGCTGAATCCTCGGGAGGGTTGCGACTCCTCTCCGAGACCCATGTCCAGGCGGTGCGCCCGGTGGATGTGTATGTCCACCGGGGCCACGCCTACGTCGTCTCCATTGACGACCCGCTCACGCAGGCCCCGGGAGGGCTCGCGGTGATCGACGTCCGTGACCCGAGTCACCCCGTCATCACGAAGCGGATCACCCTCCCGGGAGACTCGTACTGGAACGCAGCCTGGGCCAAGGACGACGCGCTCTACATCGCCAGCAAGAGCTCGGGCGTCATCGTCTTCGATATCAGCCATCCCGCGGACCCGACCTTCGTGCGCAGCGTGCCCGGCCGCGGACCCATCGACGTCCACACGATGTTCGTGGATGGCAACCGGCTCTACGCCGTGTCGCCGGGTCCCGCGCCCACTGGCGAGACGCTGGTCTTCGACATCTCCACGCCGCTTCAACCCGTCCTGCTCAATCGCTTCACCGCCGCCGACACGGAGTCCGCGGTTCCCTCGGCGCATGACTCCTTCGCCTACCAGGATCGGCTCTACGTCAACCACTTCAGCGCGGGCTACGTCGTCTTCGACGTGAAGGACCCGATGAGCCCGCTGGAACTGGGCCACTACACGTTCGAGACCGACAACAGCTTCGCGACCAGTCACGCGAGCGCGGTGGGCACCTTCGCGGGCAAGACCGTCGCATTCGAGGGAGGCGAGTACCAGGGCGCCCACCTGCGCGTGCTGGACGTCACGGACCCCACGAACATCCAGCTCATGGGTCGCTACAAGCTGCGCCCGCAGACCTCCATCCACAACATGATCCTCAGGGGCACGCGGCTCTACATCGCCTGGTACCAGGAAGGGCTGCGCGTGTTGGACGTCTCCGTTCCCCCACAGCCGCGTGAGATCGCCCATTTCAACACGTTCCGTGAGTCCGACGTTCACCGGGGCGATGACCTGCTCGAAGGAGCCATTGGCATCCGCGTTCCCGGAGACGGCCACGTGTACGTCGTGGACACCTCCCGGGGACTGCTCATCTTCAACGAGCCCTGAGCTGGCGCGCTGGGGTGCGAATTGGGGATGATGCCGCCCTCTTCCGGGGGATGGTGTCGATGCGTGCCGTGCTGGTGATGTGGCTGTGGGCTTCGGTGGTTGGGGCGACGGAGCTGTCCAACGAGTTCTCGCTGGAGTCGCCCCGGTACGGGCGGTTGCTGGCCAACGTCCGGGCGCCACGCGCCGCGACTGGCGGCGGCGTCACGCTGCTGGTCTGGGGCGACGAGCGGCGTGGGGAGAACAGCGCCTTCTATGGCACCGGCCCGGAAATCTATGCCGCGCGCATCGACGCGGAAGGCAACGTGCTGGACCCGGCCGGCATCCCCCTGTGCACCGCGCCCTACGGCCAGGAAGCGCCCGCGGTGACGTGGGACGGCAAGCAGTTCCTCGTCGTGTGGCAGGACTACCGGGACAACCGCAACTACGCCATCTACGGCGCGCGGGTGAGCCCCGACGGCACCGTCACCACTCCGCCTGATGGCTTCCGCATCTCCGCCCCCATCCCGGAAATCGACGGTGAGTGGGAGGAGGCCCCGAGGGTGGCCTCGTCCGGAGGGGTGAGCCTGGTGGTGTGGCAGCGCGGGACCCGCAGCATCTACGACCACGACATCCTCGGGGCCCGCATCCGCGACGACGGCACCGTGCTGGATCCCACCCCGCGGGTGCTCGTCTCTGCGTCCGGCAATCAGGCGAACCCCACCGTCGCGGGCGGTCCGGATGGATTCCTCGTGGCCTGGGGGGATGGCCGCCACCAGGTGGGCGAGACCAGCGAGTGGGACCTCTATGCCACGCGGGTGGCGCCCTCCGGCGAGGTGCTGGACGCCGCGGGCATCCCGGTGAGCGTCGTCGCATCGAGCTACCAGGGGAGTCCCCGGGCCCTCTTTGACGGGACGAACTACCAGGTGGTGTGGAGCGATGGCCGGGACCCCTCCAGCTACGGCGACTTCTATGGGGGACGGGTGAGCCTGGCGGGTGCGCCGCTGGACGGCACCGGGGTGCGCATCACGCCCGCCAGCTACGACTACAAGCAGGGCCCGGCCATCGCCTTCGACGGGACGCAGACCTGGGTCACCTGGCGCGCCGCGACTGGCTCCTACGACGAGCGCTTCTACGGGGTGCGCTTCGGCAAGGACGGCGTGGTGAAGGACACCGCGCGGGTGCCCCTCTTCACCCACTCGGGGCAGAAGGCGCTGCATGACCTCTACTTCGACGGCACGCGGCTGCGCGCGGTGTGGACCGAGTACGTCGGCTCGTTCGGCCTCAAGTCCGGACGCTTCGAGACCGACGGCACCGTGGTGGATGGAGAGGGCCGCTATCTGGCCTGGGGCGCCAACTTCCAGGACGTGCCGAGCGTGGCCTCCTCGGGAGGCACCGGGCTCGTGGCGTGGAGGGATCAGCTGGGCGAGGAGGCCGCGAGCACCGCCAGCATCCGGATCCAGCCGCTGAACGCCGACGGGCAGCCCATGGGCGACGTGCGGGTCCTCCCCTCCCCGACGTACGTGGTCAGTCCGAAGGTGAGCGCTGGCGACGGCGTGTACCTGGTGGCCTGGGGCGAGGGGGGCTCCAGCTATGACGTCAAGGCCCAGCGGGTGCGGGCGGACGGAACGCTCATTGATGCGCAGCCCCTCGCGCTCGCCACGTACACCCTGACCGGCCCCGCCTCCGTCGCCAGCGCCGGGAACACCTTCTTCGTTGTCTGGGAGGCGGCGGGCCGCCGCATCACCGGGGTGATGGTTCGCGAGGACGGCTCGGTGTCGAGCCCCATCCAGCTTCCCAGGCCTGCCTCCACCGCCCAGACGCAGAGCCAGCCCAAGGTGGCCTTCAACGGCACCCACTTCCTGGTCGTGTGGGCGAACTACAACGGCGATTACGACATCCATGCCGCCCGGGTGAGCCCCACCGGGCAACTGGTGGATGCGACACCGCGGATCATCTCCGCCGCGAGGTCCACCCAGTACGAGCCGGACGTCGCCGCGCATGGTGACTTCCTGGTCACCTGGTCGGACTACCGCAACGGAGGGGGTTTGCCGCAGATCCGCGCCGCGCGCGTGGCGAGCGACGGCACGCTGAAGGACCCGGACGGAAAGGTCATCATCGCGGATTATTCGATGAAGCGGTTCGCGCAGCCGATGTTCGACGGCTCCGGCTTCACCGTCCTCTGGCAGCAGGGGTCGGATGCATTCATGGGTCTCAAGCTGGTGCGCGTATCGCTGGATGGGACGGTGTTGACGCCCGCGCCGCTGGACGTGTGGCCCGCTCAGGACAACGCGAACCCGGCGAGCATCTCCCTGATCGCGCCCCACAAGGCGGTCATCGTCTACCAGCGCTTCGACTCGGGCCCCGGCCTGTACGTGACCCGCGTGCACGGGCGGGTGCTGAGCATCACACCGGAAGAGGACAAGCCGGACGCCGGCAGCGGCGACGCGGGCCTGGACAGCGGCGTGGATGCCGGCACCGACGGTGGTGGCGGCGACACGGATGGTGGCGGCGACGCGGGCACGGACGGGGGTGTGGATGCAGGCACCGACAGCGGCACGCGGCCGGACGCGGGCACGACGGTCGATGCGGGCACGGGCGCTCCGGAGGAGCCCGAGGACTCCGGCTGCGGGTGCTCGTCCACGGGCGCGCCGCTCTGGGGCTTCCTGCCCCTGGCCCTGCTGCTGCGCCGCCGCCGCTCGCGGACGGCGTAGGGAGGCCGCCGGAGCGGCGTGGTTGCGCGATGCGGCCCGGCGGGTGTCTGCTGCCGGGCCCATGTCACGCAACACGCAGTGGAAGGTGGCCGGCTTCGGTGTGTCGGCCCTGGTGCTCGTCGCCGCGCTGGTCCTCGCCAACGGAACGCCAGAGGTTCATGAAACGCTGTCTTCGGCGCGGAGCGACCGGGATGAATACGTCCAGTTGGCCCTGGCCGCCCTCCGCGACGCGGACCCCACGGGCGAGCTGAAGTACGACCCGGAGCAATTCCTCATCCAGCGCATCGCCCCGGACGGCGGTCTGGGGATGTCCCTCTTCCTCGCGAACTTCTACCGCGAGTACCAGGCCACCCCGCCCGAGCGGCGCGGCGAGGTGCTCGCGCGGTTGGGGCGGGCAGGCGTGCTCCCGGAGGCCGCGGCCACCTACGAACAGGCGCGTCCCCTGCTGAGGCTCGTGGTGCGTGCCCGCGACACCTTCGAGGCATTCTCCCAGCAGGCCGGTGAGTCCGCGCCGGTGTCCTGGCGGCCGGTGGGCGAGGTGCTGGCGGAGGCGATCGTCCAGGACACTCCAGACGCCATGCGCTACGTGCCCACGGAGGAGCTGGCGCGCTGGGGCATCTCCTACGAGCAGGCCCGCGCCGATGCGATGGCCAACCTGCGACGGATGGAGGCCGTGCCGCTCCGGCACCTGACCCTGGGCGTCTGCGCCATCTTCACGAACGACAGCTACGGTGCCTCACGGCTGCTGCTGGACGACGTGGTGCGCGGCTGCGAGGTGAAGGGCGATCCGGTGGTGGTCGTCCCCAACCGGGACACGGTGCTCATCACCGGCGCCGACGACGCCACGGGCCTGCTCACGTTGGCGGAGGCCGCGCTGGAGGGCGTCCAGGCGCCGCGCCCCGTGGATGGGAGCGCGCTGCGCCTCACGGCCGACGGATGGAAGCCCTTCCTCCCCGGACCCAAGAGCCCGGCGCGGAGCATCCTGGAGAACCTGGCGTTCACCAGCAAGGTGCGCGGCTACCAGGACCAGACCGACAGGCTCCGGAAACAACAGGAGCAGGAGCACAGCGAGGTCTTCGTCGCCAGCCTCCTACCGGAGAAGGACGCCGAGGGGCGCTACTTCGGTCAGACCGTCTGGTCCAACGAAGGCGAGGCGCTGCTCCCGCGAGCGGACGTCATCCTCTTCATCGACGCGACGCTGGGCCCCGACGCGCCCCCGGTGGCCGCGGTCCGCTGGGACCTCGTGGTGCGCGACGCTGGAACGCTGCTGATGCCCGAGCTGGGCGTGTACCCGGAGCGCTACCGCGTGACGGGCTTTCCCTCCAAGGAACAGCTCCAGCGCTGGAAGGCGGATCCCACGGCCATGGACGTGCCCTGACGCCGATGGCGGTATGCTCGCGCGGCCCCCAACGCGGAGGATGGCCCCTGGCGCTCGTTCCCCTCTACAAGCCGCAAGACCTGGTGAAGAAGGCCTCGAAGCAGGCCGTCTTCCCGTCCCTCACGGTGCCGGCGCCGCCGTCCCAGCAGCGGTCGCTCGTCGGGTTGAAGCGCATGATGCACGAGCGCAACCTGGACCCGCACGGACTGGAGGCCACGGTCTACGACACGCAGGGCTGTGTGCTCAGCGGGGCGCTGCACGAGGCCGTCGACCTGTCGGAGAACACGAACCCCATCACCGAGCCGGGCACCGGCGTCATGTTCAACGGGGACCACAACCTGATGGCCCTGGTGGTGGGCGGCCCCGTGGTCGCTCAGTCCTTCGACATCTACTACCTGCACTGGGGCTTCGACAGCACCCACTGCGTGCGGCTGGGCTCGCACGCGAACTACTTCGTCACCGCCGCCCTCCAGGGGTGCTCCATCTTCGTCACCGGAGACCCCGCTTCGCCGACGGTGTACCACCTGAACGCGAACTCGGCGGGAGCGAACGCGCCCAACGACGCGGCGAGGTATCAGGCGAAGGTCCAGGTCATGGAGGCCCGCTTCAACGCAGCCCGGAAGACCCTGGGCGGCAGCCAGCAGTCGTCGGCCTCCGCGTCGATGCATGACTACATGCCCGGCATGCTGAGCACGGCGGGCACCGCGCAGCTCGAATACGAGCGCGGCGTGAGCGGCGCTTCCTGGTACGACGTGGGCACGCATGGCTTCCGGTCGTTCTGGAAGGTGGACCAGGACGAGCTGATGCAGTTCGGCACCGTGTTCGGGGTGCGGGAGTCGGGGCGCTGGTCCTTCTACTTCCAGAAGCGCAGCCGCCATGAGTACCGCTACAAGACCTGGATGTCCGGCCGCGCCCGCCATGCCGAATGGAGCGCGGAGTGCCACCGGTTCTGGCCCGCCTGAGCGGCATCTGCTCAAGTGCCGTCCGCTCACTTCGCTGGGAGGGAACGGATGGACGGCACGTACAAGTCACTGCGCATCGAGAAGGCCGACGGCATCGCCGAGCTGGTGCTCACCGGCCCGGGCAAGGGCAACGCCATGGGCCCCGACTTCTGGCGGGAGATGCCCGAGGCGCTCCGAGCGCTGGACGCTGACGACGCCGTGCGCGTGCTGCTGGTGCGCGGTGAGGGGCAGAACTTCACCTACGGCCTGGACCTGATGGGGATGATGGAGTCCCTGGGGCCGCTGCTCACCGGCGAGAGCAACCTGGCGCTGGAGCGCAGCCGGCTGCTCAAGCTGATTGGAGAGATGCAGCAGGCCACGGAAGGCATGGCCCGGTGCAGGAAGCCCGTCATCGCCGCGGTGCATGGCTGGTGCATTGGCGGGGGCATGGACCTCATCGCCGCGTGTGACTTCCGGTACTGCTCACAGGAGGCGAAGTTCTCCCTGCGCGAGGTGAAGGTCGGCATCGTCGCGGACCTGGGCGCGCTCCAGCGGTTGCCGCGCATCATTGGCGAGGGGAACACGCGCGAGCTGGCCTACACAGGCGGTGACGTGGACGCGGCGCGCGCGCTGCGCATGGGACTGGTCAACGAGGTCTTCCCCTCCCCCGAGGCTCTGCTCACGGAGGCGCGGGCGACAGCGAGGCGCATCGCGGACAACCCGCCGCTCGTGGTCCAGGGCGCCAAGCAGGTGATGGAGTACTGCGCGGACAAGTCCATCGCGGACGGGCTGCGCTACGTGGCGGTGTGGAACTCGGCGTTCCTCCAGTCACTGGATTTGACGGAGGCCTTCTCCGCCTTCGCCGAGCGCCGTCCGCCCAAGTTCCAGGGGCGCTGAGGAAAAGGGCATTCCAGGACCACGAGCGCGAGGCACTGCGCACGTGGTGAGCGCGGGCGTGAAGAAGCTCGCGCCCCTTCCGCGCGGGCGAACTCAAGAAGAAGGACGGCGGCAGTGTCTGGGAGAAGGTCCTGGATGCCGACCGTGGCATCTACTTCTCACCCAGCCGCGGTCATTTCGACTGGTGGTCGGAACACCGGTTCTTCATCAAGGTGCTAGCGCGCCTGTGGAGCACTTGTCTCCCATCCGGCCATCCGCCGGATGCGTTGAATGTCTTTTAGGTTTTCCTTCCGCACAGGGTGCGCTTTGCGCAGGAAGAGCAGGTGTCTCTCTGCTTCATCCAGCTTCCGCCGCGCCCTCTCGGACTGGCTGGGAAACTGCTTGACGGTCAATGCAAACAAGCACGCAATGTGTGCTCGCCTTCCTGGATTGTCGTAGCCCATTTTTTCGGTGCGACGCAACGCGCGACTGAATTCAGCCCAGGTGCACTCGCGCCCGTAAGCGCCCAGTAGAATGTCTTCAGCCGTCCTTCGCTTGATGACAAGCTGCTCCTTCGGCGTCTTCGCCTTGCGCAGCCATGCTCGCTGGTGTTCCAGAAATGTGCGTTCGAACTCCGCGAAGGTCGCCTTTGACAAAGAGAGGTGAAGCCTACCGCTCTCCAGTGCACCAATGGGCTCGCGTTCTGTCTTCTGCGGCTGGCGGTTCTTCATCCTCCTGGACACCTTTTCCCGTTGGCAGAGCTGGGCCAAAAACCTCTGCGCGTGCAGTATTCGTAACAGGCTTTACATTGCGTCTCGTTGTGGACGCGGCCGGGCGTTGTTCCGCCTCCTTTGTCTACACACTTGTTGTAGTGCGGCTCGCATATTTCTGATCGCCAGCGTTCTCTCTCTGCTGGTGTTGGTAACTCTTCTGCCCTGGAGGGGCCCGTAGCCCCCGGCGGCGGGAGGAGAATGGGCGGTTGAGGCGGTCTTACAGGCGCTTCAGCTCCGCAACTTTCAGGGCTGTACGGATGTCTCTTGAGGCAACAGGAAATAGTAGAGTCGCTCTGGTTGCACTCAGCTTGCGCCAAGGCAAACGTCGTCCGGCCTGTTCTATGAGAATTGGCGGAAGTACAACCGAAGGAAAGCAATAGTGCTGCGACCGCCAGGTGCGAGGTGAAGTGCGCTCGGGCTGGTCTAGCTGCGATTAGGTCCCACATAACTGCTTCACCATCCGGACGGAGCGCATGTCGCCTTTTCTGGTTCCACGGAGAATCATAGAATGAAGAGAGTTCTAGTTGCGCCCCCATGACGCAAGGGCGGGGAAACGGCTCAGGCCGGAGTGGGTTCCGGTGAGCGTCAAGGTAGTTGTCGCGTGAAAGGGTTCAGCCGAGGCGTGAATCAGGCGCCCCAAGGATAGGGGAAAGCTCACCGCTCGCAGCGCAGCGCGACCGCGTGCGGGTTGTCCAGATAGTCCTGCCAGAACTCCTGGCCATACCGGGCAATGCCCTCGGGGGAGCATTCCGGGCGCATCCAGGTGAGGTTGTGAAAGCCCGCCTCGCGCAGCGCGCTTTCGTAGGTGTCCCGGCTCCAGTGGGAGAAGTGGATGGTGAAGGGCGTCTTCGTGTGCAGCTGCGCGGAGATGCCCTGCCCCTCCCTGGGTGACTCCGGGAAGTCCAACATCGTGATGCCATAGCGCGTGCTGTTCGGCCCCTTCGCGCTGAACCCGGGGTTGAAGGTGTAGGTGACGAAGCGGCCCCCGGGCTTCAGGTGGGCGTGGATGTTCCGGCACATGCGCAGCAGGTGTTCGGGTGAGTTCGCATAGTGCAGGAGATAGACGGCCGTCACGCAATCAAAGACACCCAGCGGCGCCATGTCGGCCACGTCCGACACGTGGTACTCGATTCCCAGGGGCTGGGCTGATTCGTGCTGCCGGGCTGCGCGAATCATCTCCTCCGAGATGTCCACGCCGGCCACCCGCTGCGCTCCCCTCGCCTGGAACTGCCGCGTGTACAGCCCGTCACCACAGGCCAGGTCCAGGACGGACTGCCCCTTCACGGAGCCGAGCGCTTTGAAGAAGGTGTGACCTTCGATGTACTCCGAACGCACCGGGAGGACATCCCAGTCCGCCACCTTCACGCCAATGTCATCGTATTGCGCCGACATTCCACACGACCTTTCCTGGCATCCGCCTTCCACGGAAAGAGCCTACTCCGGGGATCCCGGCGTTAGACTCGCGCCATGGAAAACATGCCTGGCGAGAGTCCGTCCCCCACGCAGCAGCTCCACCTGGCCATCACCAGCTACTGGCGCACCCAGGTCATTGGCACCGTGGCCCGCCTGGGAATCGCGGACCTGCTCGAGGAAGGGGCCCGCGACAGTGATTCGCTGGCGACCCAGCTGGGCGTCCATCCAGACGCCTTGTTCCGGCTGATGCGCGCCGGCCTCGCCACGGGCATCTTCGTGGCCTTCGCCGAGCGGACCTTCGCCCTGACGCCGATGGGCGAGGGGCTGTGCTCGAACGTCCCGGGCTCACTGAGGGAGCTGGCCATCATCCAGGCCAGCCCGTCACATTGGCTGCCCTGGGGGCGCCTCCCCGAGGCGATTCGCACCGGGAGCTCTCCCATCCAGGCCGCGCTGGGCTCCGACATCTGGGCCCACTTCGCCAAGAACCCCGACGAGGCGGAGCACTTCGCCCGGTCCATGGGGGACTGGTCCGAGATGGTCGCCAGTCAGGTGGCCCGGCACGTCGACTTCTCCCCCTTCGCCCGCGTGGCGGACATTGGAGGCAGCCACGGAGACCTCCTGGCGCAGGTGCTGCGCGCCCATCCCTCCTGCCGGGGCATCCTCTTCGAGCTGCCCCAGGTCGCCGAAAGCGCGAAGCCCGTCCTGGAGTCCCGGGGCATCGCCAGCCGGGTGGACGTGGTGACCGGGAACTTCTTCGAGCCCGGCATGCCGGCAGCCGAGGCCTACCTGCTCAAGCACATCCTCCACGACTGGGAGGATGACGCCTGCTCCACCCTCCTGCGCCGGCTCCATGAGGCCGCTCCCTCCTCGGCCCGGCTCTTCGTGGTGGAGATGGTGATTCCGGACAACCGGACGCCCGACATCACCCACCTGATGGACCTCAACATGCTGGTGGTCGCCAACGGGCGCGAGCGCACCTACAACGAGTTCCAGGCACTGCTCAGCGCGACCGGCTGGAAGGTCCAGCGCCTCATCCCCACCCAGAGTGGGACCAGCATCCTCGAGGTGGTGAAGGCCTGAGTGAGGGGGCGGCGCCACGACCGCCGCCCTCTGTCACACGGTGAGACGGATTACAGCCGGACCTGGAGCTCGTAGCGGCGGTTCTGCGCCTTCTTCGCCTCGGTGTTGTCCGGCTTCACCAGCATGCGCTCTGAGCCGAAGCCCACGGCGGTGATTTCGCCGCGGGGGATGCCTCGCGCGACCAGCTCCTTGACGATGGCCTCCGCGCGCTGCTCGCTGAGCGTCTTGTTCTTCGCGGCGTCACCCGTCGAGTCGGTGTGGCCGGAGACCTCGAACTTGTAGCTTTTGACGCCAGCGGCGACGAGCTGCTTCTTCGCGTCTACGAGGGCGTTGGTGAGCTTCTTGAGCTTCGCGTCGCAGCCGGGGGCCAGCTCGGCGGTGCCCGTCTTGAAGCTGCACTGGTTCTTGCGGCCCTCGTCCGTGAGCTTCGTGTTGACGCGCTTCTCCACGGTGGACTTGCCGGCGTCGCCCGCGGCCTTCTTGAGCGAATCCAGCGCGCCTTGCGCGGTGGCCACGCCCGGGACGGCCAGCAGCGATACGGCGATGCAGAGCGCCTTGAGCTTCATCCTTTGGACTCCTTGGGCTCCAGGGGGAAGGGAGCCGGAGCCAGACGCTGCCGAGGGCAGCGCGCCGCGTCCAGTGACACGGCGTGGGCCGTGGGGGCGCCTGCCGCCTACTCGCCCCTCTTTTTCTTTCCCCGCGCGACTTCTGTAGCCAGGGCGTCCAGCTTCGGCGTCCAGAACGCACGGAAGCGGTCCAGCCAGGCGTCCACCTCCGCCAGCGGCGCGGCGTCCACGGCGTAGAGGCGTCGGGCGCCATCCACCCGCACCGTCGCGAAGCCGTTGTCCCGCAGGACCTTCAGGTGCTGCGAGACAGCGGACTGCGTGATGCCGAACTCGCGCTGGATCACGTCCACGACCTCGCCCGAAGCGTGCTCGCCTTCCGCGAGCAGCTCCAGGATGCGGCGGCGGACCGGATCGCCGAGGACGTCGAAGGCGTGCATCAGCCCCCTGTATAGAACGCGGCCGTGCGCTCGGCCATCCCGCGTGCCACGTCCGGCGCCTCTCCGCCCGCCACGTGTGCGTCGGCCCAGGCCTGGGCGCTCGCACGCATGAAGGTCTTCGCCTCGTCGGACGTCCCCCACGACGCGGCGGCCTCCGCGGCCACGTCCTTGCCCGTCTCCAGGTACATGCCCAGGCCCAGGAAGCTCAAATCCCAGCCCACGCCCGTGGCGCCAGGGCCGAACTGGCTCCAGAATTGCTCCACGTCCGCCGAGTGCACGATGTGCTCGAGCGTCAGCCGCGTGCCCTTCCCTTCCGGCGCCAGGCGGATGGTCACCCAGCTCATCCCGCCGTTCATCTCCCAGGTCAGGTCGAACGCCGAGGGCTTGTCACACCGGGTGATGGTGCCTCCCGCGTTCCCCTTGATCTGATAGCGGCCGCCCTTCTGCAGCTGGCCCTCGACGGGCGCGAACCAACGCGGGATGCGCTCGGCGTTGGTGACCGCGTCCCACAGGTCCTCGATGGTCGTGGGGTACACGCGCTGCGCGACGACCACGTGGGCCGGCTTGCCTTCGTAGTCACGTTCGACGCAGGTGCGGAACTGGGCGCCAATGAGCTGGTGAAGCATGTGTGGACCTCCTCCGTTCACGGAGTCACTACAGTCCGCACTAATATTAGTCAAATCTAATATGACTCCAGCGATTCAGCCGCGCTCCAGCAGGACGAACTCGAGGATGTAGGCGCGCAGCCGCTGGCGCGCGTCTTCGCTCATCGTCAACGTCGCTTGCGGATGGACGCGCGAGGCGAGCTCGAAGAGCACGAGCATGTCGACCATCCCGGCCTCGACGATGCGCTCCAGGCGCTCCAGGCCCTTGTCTGGAATCGTCGTGTCCGCGTCCGCGTCCTTCTGTTCCTTCGCGACCTCGTAGCCTGAGAGCGCGGCGCCCAGGCACTCGAGTTCCTCGGTGGAGGTGAATTGGGTGTCACTGTCGCTGCCCGTCATCTCCTTGCGATGCGAGGGTTCCCCCAGCCACAGAGCCTTGCACGCCGCGAACGCGAGCCACGCGGTGCCGTAGTGACCGTCGTACCTCGCCGCCACGCCGGTCTCCGTTCGCTCGGCCATGCCGCGCGGCACCACCACGTCTGGCGTGATGACGAGCCCGAACCCGGGATACTTCTTGAGCAGCGTGCGCAGCGTGGGCAGGCGCGGGTTGAGTACCAGCGCGGAGGCGAAGGCCTCGCGGGCCTCGGCACGCCGCCCCAGCCGCGACAACGCGTGCCCCATGAAGAAGTGCCCGCGATAGTCATCGGGGTTGAGCTCGGCGGCCTTGCGGTAGTAGCCGAGCGCCTCCTCTGGCCTGGCGGCGAAGAGCGCCGCGTCGCCTCGGAAGATCCAGGCGTTCGCACACGTCGGACAGGCCTCGGTGGCGCGCGCGTAGAACTTCGCGGCTTCGTCGAAGCGGTTGTCCTTGAAGTGCGGCTCGGCCTCCGCGAGCAGGCGCTCTGACTCGGGGGTCTCGTGTGGCGGCGCGAGGGTGGCCGAGCCCCCTTCCCTCACGACTCGCGCATAGGGCAGCGGAGGTATCCGCTGGGGCCAGAGCGTGTCAGCCCATCCATCCGGCGGGGAGTCCTTCTCACCCAGCTCGTACTTCACGGGCGAAGCCTCCATGCGTTGGAGGATCTCCGGCAGCGAAAGCAGGCCCTTCTTCTCCGCGGGGGCCGCCTGCACGGGCGCGGCGGCGCGAGGGGTGGCGGGCGTCGTGGCACAGCCGAAGGTGAGCGGCAGCAGCAAGAAGAGGAAGGAGCGATGCATGGTCCGCCTTTCTGGGCGTGAGCATCGTACGCCTGCCCCTCCGCTCCGCGTCACCCGCCCCGCATGCCTTCATCATGGTTCGCGCATGATCAGTCCTTCGTGTCGTCCACAAGCTGCACGGGGACACCGGGCTCGACGGGGTCTCCGTCCGCGTCCTGGAGGTCCAGCGGTCCGGTGGAGAGGACCCAGACATCCAGGGTCGCGTCGTCGTCGGTGTTCCCCACGCACGCCAGGGTGATTTCGCACGTGGGGCACGTGCCGGAGACACCAAGCCGGGCCCTCAATGACGGATGAAGCGCCTCCACGTCGATGGGGCGCAGGTAGGTGAACCGGTAGGTGTCCGCACCGATGGACACCGCGCCTTCAGGGGCCTCGCTCCGCTCCTGGTCGCGAACCTCCATCGGTCCCCGGCCCGCGAAGTATGCGTAGCGGTTGCCCCGCTCGGGCGCGAAGCCCACCTTCGCGAAGACCGGCTCGTAGGTCTTCGTGTCCTGGAAGTGCCGCCGCTGGAGCGCGTACCAGGCCTTCAGGTTCGACTTGCACTCCGCCGCGCGGGCGCGCTGTCCGAAGCGCACGAAGTTGCGGACCGTGTTGACAACCACCACGCCCAGACACGAACAGGCCATCACGCCAAGGACGATGAAGACCCACTTCCGGCGGGAGCGACTCTCCTCACCCGTGCGGGTCCCTGCGTCCTGATTCACGGCCTCACTCCTCGCCCGCGAAGGCGGAGACCACCCGCTCGATGACGTCGCGGCCGGCCTCGTCCGTCGCATCGGCGGTGGCCCATATCAGCCAGTCTCCGTTGACCGTCACGGCGCCGTGCTTCCCTTCGGGCACCTGTTTCCTCAGCCGCGCATCCGCCGTGGTCGCGTCACCGTAGCTGTCGAACAGGTAGACCGACGCTCGGGCCGAGCACGACGTCCAGGTCTGGCCGAAACCCGCGAGGGCTCCGAGCTCCTGGGCAATGGGGACCGGCTCGGCCGGCAGGACCACGTCGCTGCCAGTGCCATGGCGCAACAGTGCCTCACCACGCTTGAGGGACGGGGCATCCGGATTCATGGGGCTCCTTGGCGGCAGGCGCTCCTCGCCGGGTTCCTCCGCGCGCGGTGACGGGCCGCTTGCACACGCGCAGAGCAGCAGTGGGACGAGCAGCGAGAGGCGAGATCGCATGACTCCCTGCGATAACACCTCCCCGCACCGCACCGCCAGCCGCCCTCCGCGTCACTCATTCAGCCAGCGCGCGGAGGACACCTTGTCGTTGAAGCCCCAGGCCTTGCTGTTCAGGTTGGCTTCGTGGAGCGTGCCGTCGCCCACGAGGTCCCTGTAGCTGCCCTTGTAATTCGAGTCGTCGTAGAGCCGCACCCGGTAGCCCGGCGGAATGCACCAGCGGACCGACGAGGTCTTGTCGTTGAACCTGTCGACGTCGTCGAAGCGCGCCCAGTTCTTCAGGCCCTGGTCCTCGAAGTCGAAGATGACGCCTCGGTCGCTGAAGTTGGAGTCGTCGTAGAAGTCGACGTAGGCGTGCCAGATGTCCGTGCGGCAGCGGGTGTCCGCCCAGATGCCGCGGAACTCCACCATCTTCACCGTCGAACCGGGACCGTCATCCGCGTGCTCGGTGCCGTAGAGGATGAGGCCGCGGTCGGGCCCCACGAAGAGACCCGCGGCGGCGTCCAGGTTGCACTGCCGTGAGCCATCGTTGCTGCAGTACAGGTGCTTGGAGGCGACGTGCTCCAGGCGCATGTGGCCGTCCAGGTGCACCCGGTACAGGTGCGCGTAGTCGTCGCTCACCGCGCCCCAGCGCAGGCCCCCCAGCCGTGTGCCCACCAGGTAGAGCTGTGAGTCATTGCAGTCCGTCACGAAGTTGAGGTTCTGGAAGGCGCCCCACTGCCCGTCCGGCAGCTCCGACTTCCGCCACGTGTCGACGCGCACCCATTGGTTGGACGCGGAGTGGAGGTCGGCCTCCGAGGAGCGGAAGACCTCCAGCGTGTTCGCGTCCACCTGCCCGAGCAGGAGCAGGAAATGCCCGTCCGACAGCTTCGTGAACGAGGCCGTGCCCGCGGTCGCCGTTTCACCGTGGACAAAGGCAAACGGGCTCGGCGTCAGGGATGGGTTGTAATCATAGAGCGCGATGCGCCCCAGACCGGGCCCCTGCTCCATGGGCAGCGCCAGGATGCTGCCCACCGCCTGCATGCCGCCGCCGTGGCGGTAGCCGTCCAGCACCGGCAGCGCCGCCACCGGTGAGCGTCAAGGTAGTTGTCGCGTGAGAGGGTTCAGCCGATGTGCTTCAGCTCCTGCACTTCCGGTGAGGGGTTGAGGCGCACGGGGCCCGCGGGCGTCCAGTCGCGGGTGTCGCGGCTCCAGCGCTCGGGGTGACGTGCGCGGGCGCGCTGGTACACCTGGTGGCGCTGGGCGAGCAGGGCTGCATCGCGGCCGAAGTGTCTGTCGTCGGGCGTGACGAAGCGGATGGCGGAGTGCCGGTGCTCGGTGTTGTACCAGGCGACGAAACGCGCCACCCATGCATGAGCCTCCCCGACAGACGCGAAGGGGCGCTGAGGGAAGGCGGGGCGGTACTTCAGGGTACGAAAGAGGGCCTCGGAAAAGGCGTTGTCGTCCGAGACGCGGGGCCGGCTGAAGGAAGGCGCCACGCCCAGCCATTGCAGCGTCGCGAGCATCGTGGCGCCCTTCATCGGGCCGCCGTTGTCCGAGTGCAGCACCAGGCCCTGGGGGCAGCCCGCGGCCTGCCAGGTTTCGCGGATGAGGGCCGCGGCATGCGTGGAGGCCTCCTCCTCGTGGACGCGCCAGCCCATGATGCGGCGGCTGAAGACGTCCACCACGAGGTAGAGGTAGAGGAAGGTGCCCTTCACCGGGCCCTTCAGGTAGGTGATGTCCCAGCTCCACACCTGGCAGGGTGCGCTGGCCATGTGCTCGGCCCTGGGGCGCGGCGTGGGCGGCTTCGCGGGGCCCCGGTGGGCCAACTGGCCCGCTTCGCGCAGCACCCGGTAGAAGCTCGCCTCGCTGGCCACGTACTCGCCCTTGTCCGCCAGCCTCGGCACCAATTGCTTGGGCGAGACGTCGCGGAACTCCTCGCTGTTGGCCACCGCCAGCATGCGGCGCTTCTCCGCCTCGGACAGGCGGTTGGCGGGCCGGGTGCGCGGACCTGCCCGCCCGTCCTGCGCGGTGCCCGGCTTCCGCCAGCGCTGAATAGTGCGAGGGGCCACCCCGAGCCGCTCGCAGACGGCCTCCAGCCGCACGCCCTGCTGGAGGGCCTCCTGCACGTGGGCGAGCGTCATTTCTCGTGCTTCTCGTCCGCTGCGTCGTCCTCGTCGTCCACGTCCTTCTCGTCCCAGCCCATCGCCTGAAGTTTTTTTTCGAGCACCAGCAGCGCCGCCGTCTCCGCCAGCGCCTTCTCCTTGCGGCGTAGCTCCCGCTCCAGCTCCTTCACCCGCTTTTCCGAGGAGGCCAGCCGACGACGCTGGCTGGCCGTCAGCGCTCCGGAGGAGGCCGTCTGCGCGCCTTGGGCAAGTGCTCCAGCGGCCGCGGCCCGCCACTCCGCCAACTGCTCTTCGTGCAGCCCTTCCCGGCGCAGAAGTGCCCCCAGCGTCTCGCCCTCCAGTCCGTGCGCCTCCGCCAGCACGCGCAGCTTCTCCTCGGGCGTCCACTTCTTCGGCACGGCAGGCTTCTTCTCCTCGGGTGGGGGCGTCATCGCCGCCAACTTATTCGCCTCCCGCAACCACTGCGACAACGTCGGCTGCGAGACGCCCACCTGGCGGGCCAGCGCCGCCGCACTCACCGCCCCCGGGCCCACCATCCGCTTCACCATCTGAGACTTGAATGCATCCGTGTACGGCACTGCGTCCTGTCTGCTCTCGCCCCCAAGGCGTGGTCATCCCGGCCATTCAGCCGAGGCGACAACTTCCCTGACACAGGGGGGAACCCTGCCTCCGAGCGCGCGGGCGCTTGAGAGAACAGGGGTCGGTAGGGCATCGCAGTGCAGTGCGAGGCCGGGGGGCTCCAGGGGAAGCGGGAGGAGCAGAGGGACGATAGCCCCTGCGAAAGTCTCAGTAGAACTTCTGGGGACGGCGCGCACGGCTGTGCAGGTGTGCCCGGCTTCCAGGCTTATAGGGTTAGGAGAGGGGCACTTTCCCAGCCATATGAGGCAAAGTAGTCGTTAGGGGCTTGGGTCCACCCTCACTGCATACCCGGCGAATCCAGCGTGCTGCCGCCTATGGTCGTATCAAGACGACACTTACATCAACACACGCGGTTGGAGGCACTCGAAGACCATGACGATCTTGGAAACGTGGAATTTGGCTTGGTCCATTCTCCTCTCCATCGGCAGCGCGGGCGGCATTATTCTTGGGCTGTCGAACTGGCTCGGAAAAGTTTGGGCCAACCGCATCCTTGAGCGTGAAAAACTTGCCATACAGCGGGAACTCCAGGCACTGCAGGCGGAGTCCGCGCAGCGTCTTCACACGTTGAAGGAGCGCACGGACGTTCTCCTAAAGAACATTGAGGCTGAGCACTCACGAAGGCACCGAGTGCATAATCTGCAGTTTGCGAAGGAGTTCCAGTTGTACGCCGACACATGGAAAGCTCTCCACGCATTGAAGATAAAGACCCTGACGCTCCGGCCAGTCGGTGACGTGGTGGATGTACGCGAAACGGAGGAGGAGCGCCGAGAGCGACGATACAAAGAGTTCGCCGAGGCTTTCAATGCAGCAGTGAGCGTAATAGCGGAAAACGAGCCCTTTTTCCCCAGAGAGGTCTTCGTAAAAATTCACGAATTACAGAACCTTTCCAGACGGGAAGCGTTCTCATACTACTACAAGGGCAGACAAAAGAAAGGATTCGACATGAAGTACTGGGAAGAAGCAGAAGAGAATCAGCAGCGAATTATAGAGCAGGTCGATGCCATCTGCGAAGCCATCCGGACTAGGATTGGACTTATCGAGATCGTCGAGGGGCCTCAAGGAGACGCACCAACGGCGCCGTCTTTGTAGAAACAGAATCTTGTGACTTTTCCCTCAGTCGAGGCTCTCTTGAGTACTACTCAGTCATTTCCCTCAAGAGCTTGACGGCTCTCTCGAGGGGTGAACTTTAACTTTTTTCGAAAAAAACCGCATTAACCAAGGCGCATCAATTCACGGAATTGTAAACTGTGTCGCACGACGCCAGCACTCATCTCTGTATCGTCTCCACGTTGGAATATCACCATTCCACAAACCATGCCCTTCATACCAGCCATCTCCAGGTCCTTCGCGCTGTCCGGTGCCATATTCATGAATGACCAGTGAAGCCAAATCTGGCCAACCTTGTTGGTCGCACTCTTTCATTACTGCCAGCAAGAGCTGATCCATGTAGTGGTTATTATAGGGTTCGCCCAGCTTAAAGTTTTGGCAGAATTCGGTGTATGTTGCATACCCTTTGCTTGGGAAAGAGCCACCGGGAGGGTTCATTTTCCCAAGTGCAACTTTATGAATCCACTTTGCAGCATCAAGGATGCTCTTTGCTGGCACCATTTTTTTGTTTCCAGAGAGAGTTCTTCTCAAATGCTATTCCTGAGTTGCAGCCTGCGGCGTACTGCCATTTATCTTAACTCACCAAGGGAGTGATGGCGCGAGTGAGCCAGCCTAATGAACTGGTCCACTACGCAGGTCCCGATCCTGAGTCAGCCTCTCATATGAAGCTGAGCACTTCCTGGAAGACAGGATGACGGTGAAGAAGTTCGGAGCAGTGCACGACTAGAGGCCGCAGGCGCTCCTCCTTCATCATGGGAATGGCTGCTTATTAGTCTTCCACCACACCGCTCTGATGAGCGTTGATGTGGTCAATTCCCCTCCATCGAATTCCCCTGGCTTCAGACAGCGGGACGAACCGGAAGACGATACGATCGGGGATGCGGTCGTTGGTGCGCACTGGGCGAGCTGACTTGATCTTGCCGCCGAAGTAGGAACGCTCGGACTTCGTGTTGTGCAGGTAGATCATTCCTCCAATGAGCCGCTGAGCATCGGCCGGCGCGACAACCCAGTTTCCGCTTTCGTATTCGTCGTCGGAAACGCGATGGAGGTTGAGACGATCAACGCATTTGAAGTGTATGGAGGGCATTTCTCTATCTTCGGAGGTTTGACGGCCGGGTGGAACTCCCTCCCTATGGGGGACGACTCGTGCGGGGCCACCAGCGTTTGCCCTCTCGAAAATCTCCACCGAAATTCTGGGCCTCCTCCACCTGTACCCTTGAGCGACCTCGGGGCAGCTTACAACCTCTAACATCGGACTCGCTCTGCGCCAGCGACGTGGAATCCATGTCCACGTTGCCGCACGCGGCAAGCAATCCCAACGACACCGACGCGAACACCATCAACAGACGTGCTTTCACGAAAGGCTCCCGGCTGGAGGGACTCTCAGTGATAGCACAGCCCTACTCCGCGCCGCGGGCCCGCCGCCACGCATCCACGGAGAGGTGGTCGTATTGCACGGTGGCGAGGAGGACGACGTAGAAGCCCAGGTAGGTCATCTGGATGCTCGCCGCGTTCCAGTTCTGCGCGGAGCAGGCGCCTCCAATGAGCAACATCATCAGCAGCGTCCCCGCCACGAGCACCCGCCGCACCTCCACGCCCACCAGCAGCAGGAGGCCCACCACCGCCTCCACCACCGGGATGGCCAGACTCACCGCGTACACCCACGAGGGCGGCAGCGGGCTCTTGTCGAAGGAGTCGCGCATGCCCACCGCGAACGCCGTGAGCTGCGGCAGACGGAAGAGGCCGTGGAGCGCGATGTTCATCCCCAGGCCCACCCGGGCCAGGGCGTGCGCGAGGCGTGCGTTGTCGACAGGCTGCGAGGGCGCGGGCATCGGGAAACCTCCAGAGGCTTCCCGTGTCCCTCTGAACGCCCGCGAGGACAAGGCTCGCGGGCGTCAAATCATTCTTCGATGGACTCGAAGGATGCGCGTCAGTCCCAGCGGCTGGTGAGCTTCAGCTTCCACTCGCGCAGCTTGCCGTTGCCCACGCCCGACGGGTTGACGATGTGCAGCTTCCACAGGCCGTTGATGGTGCCGTCGCGGGGGATGCCGCGCGTCACCGGGATGCGCTTGGGCGGCGTGCCCTCGTTGGGGCCGTCCCACAGGAGCGCCGTCTCACCGCCCGGATCCTCCAGCGTGAGCACCAGCTTGGACGGGTTGTTGTGCGCCAGGTCCAGCTCCACCGTGATGTCCTCCGGCACCGTCGCCAGGCCCACCACCGCCTGCGTCGCCGTCAGCGGCGTCGTGTTGCCCTGCAGCGTCAGGTCCGCGTACGCCGTGAACTCGCCCGACATCCACGCCGGACGGCACCAGCCCTCCGTCGCGCCCGAGTCCAGGCCGTGGCACGCCAGCCCCTCCTGACACGGCACGAAGCGCGAGCACGACTCGTGGTCGCCCGGGATGGCCAGCGTCGTCACACAGCGGCCGTAGAGGCTGGAGCCGTCATACGGCTTGCCCTCGCAGTGGAGGTTCGTCCCGCACGTCCCCGCGCCCGTGCACGGGTCGCCTTCCTCGCCCAGCTGCGTGGCCGCCTTGAGGTTCTGGAGCGCCACCGTGTTCACGGCCGGCAGCCGGCCCAGCTTCAGGATGTCGTAGAAGGGCCGCGCCGCCACCATCGCGTTCGCCGCCGCCGAGGGCACGTTGTACGTGGACTGCAGCGCCGTCAGCGACTGCGTGTTCACCACCGCCAGGACCCGGCGCGCCTCCGCGACGTTGAACGACACGCCCTGGTACGTGCCCACCCAGCCGTCCACCGGCAGCTCCACCCGGCCCGTGCCCCGGGCGTACGCCTCCAGCGCCGCCAGCGCCGCGGGCCCCACCTGGGGCAGCGCGTCCACCTGCTCGATGGAGACGAAGCGCTTGTCATCCGCCGTGTGCGAGATGCCGTCCGGCCCGAAGCGGTAGTTGATGATGCTCTGCGCCGCCAGCGCGTTGAGCGGCACCTGCGTGTCCAGCTGGTTGAAGGTCAGGGCGTACTCATTGAGGAACATCACCACCCCGATGCCCGCGGGCGTGCCCGTGGCCAGCTCCTGCGTCTGCACCGCCAGCGCTTCGGCCGGCGTGTCCGACACCGCGGCAGCGCCGCAGCTCAGGAGGAGGGGGACCGAGGAAAACGACAGAAAACGACGGAGTCTGGAGTTCATGGCGTCCATGTACTCCAAGAAAGGCCGCGTGTCGGTGACCGTTCAGGTTCTCTCTTGATACAGCGCGATGACGCCGTGGACCTGGTCGGTGACCTGCTGGAGGCGGTCCGCCGCCGCGTGGGTGGCCTCCACGCGGGCCACCGAGGCCTGCATCAGCGCCGTCAGGTCCGACACGGCGGTGAAGATTTGTGCCACGCCCGCCGACTGCTGGCTCACCGACGCCGAAATCTGGCGGACGGCGTCCACGTTGCCCTTCACCAGCCCGGACAGCATGCCCAGCCGTTCGCCGGAGGCGCGGATGGTCTCGATGCCCCGGCCCATGCGCTCGCCACCCTGGCGGGTGAGGTCCACCACCCCCTGGATTCGGGAGCGCGTGTCATCCAGCACCGCGCGCACCTGCTGCGTGGCCGTGACGGACTGGGTGGCCAGGCCCCGGATCTCCCGCGCCACCACTGCGAAGCCCCGGCCCACCTCTCCGGCCCTCGCCGCCTCGATGGCCGCGTTGATGGCGAGCACGTTGGACTGGTCCGCCAGGTCCTGCACGGTCCGGGTGATGCCGGCGATCCGCTCGGTGTACGCCGCGAGTTCCTGGATGCGCGCGGAGAGGTCCTCCGTCTGCGCGCGCAGGTCCGCCAGTCCCTCCACGCTCCGGCCGATGGCCTCCTCCACCGCCGCGCCCACGTCCCCGGCCTGCTGCGTGGCATTCAGCACCCGGGCCGCCTGCTCCGAGGCGACCAGCGACGTCTGACGGATCTCCTCCGCCGTCACCCGCGTCTCCTCCAGCGCGCGGGCCTGGCGGGAGAGCTCGTGGCGCTGCTCGCCGGTGGACTCCGTCAGCGTCCGCACGGAGTCGCGCAGCGCGTCCGCGGAGCCCATCAGCGGCCGGACGACCTGCTCCTCCACCGCGGTCCGGGACAGCTCCAGCTGCGCCTCGCGCCGCGCGGACTCCCGGAGGTCGCGCCGGCCCTGCACGCAGGAGGCGATGAGGAAGATGTCCTCGAACGCCACCCACGCGGTGTGCTCCATCCACCGCCAGGACTCGCGGGCGTGCATGCCGAAGATGGACTCCGGCCAGAGCAGGCCGCGCAGGAGGTGGTCCGCCGCCACCACGCCGCTGAAGGTGAGCAGCACCTTCCAGTCCCGGTAGATGGAGAGCAGCGCCAGCGAGCCGAAGATGTGGAAGTGCGTCTCGATGCGGCCGCCCATCAGGTGGATGAGCAGCCCGGACATCAGCGCCTGCCCCACCGCGATGACGTGCCGTGTGGACTCGAGGCCGGGCCGCGTGAGCGCGAGCACCACCGGAAGGCCGCCCAGGAGCAGGCCCAGCCCCACCGCGGCCACCACGTGGGAATGGACCGTGCTCTGCAACCCCTCCCAGGCCCGGGGCGACAGGTACACCGCCGCCGCGATGCCGCCCAGCCACTGCAACGCCATCAGGACCACGAAGGTCCGGTCCGTCCGCCGGCCCAATGACAGACACTGCGCATCGAACAGCTGGCGCGCACGCTCGGACACGACCGATTCGGACAGCTGGATTCTCATCACGTGTCATCACCCGCGGGCGTGAGCGGTGTTTCGAGGGCACAGCCAAAAACAGGCGCGGTGGAGGGGCTGGAGGCCTCCGCGTCCAGAAGGTCCCGGATGGCACCGCCCCCCTCGCTGTCACCTTCGTGGCCTCGCGAGGGGGTGATGCCGCCGGCGAAGCGCTCCACTCCGTCCGGCGAGAAGAGGACCAGCTGTCCCGAGGTGCGCGCGCCCAGCTCGTGCGCCACCTGCCCGTCCACGTCCGCCACCACCTCCACCCCTGGCAGGGCCACGGCGCGCGTCCACAACTCCGAGCGCTCGAAGCCCGGCGGGGCTTCACGCGGCGCCCAGACGAACACGTGCGTGGAGAGCCGCGCGCCGTGCCGGTCCAGGAGCTTCGCCAGCTCCGACAGCGTCGCGCGGGAACACGGGCACCGCGGGTGGAGGAAGACGAGCAACGTCCACATGCCCGGCGCCCGCGTGAAGCGCTCCGGCAACCGGACAGGGGGCGTGGCCGCGAGCCCCGCGACATTCGCCTTCGCCCCCATGAGCCCCAGCCCCAGCACGCTCGCCACGAGCCAGCCGCCCACCAACCACGGCAGCGCCCGGCGCCGGAGCGCACTGTGTTTCAGGCCCTCGTCATGGGACGCCCGGGCCGGGGCATCCGCGGGGCCCTGCGAGACAACCGGGGCGGACATGCATGGTCATGCTGAAGAATTCCCGTGCCAATGGCAACGCGTATTCAAGCAACCAAGTCCATACACTCCCCAGCCCGGGAACAACGACAAGCCCGGTCGTCAGCCTCTTCCGGGAGAGAAGCCCGCCTTCCTTGCGGGCAAGCCCGGACTTCTATCCCTGAATTCTTGTTATCACCGTTCCCAGAGCCGGATTTCGGTCCCTGCACGGCGCACGAGCAGCGGGCTCGCGGCGCCGTCCACCGGCTCGATGCGGCCCGGAAGCGTCGCGGACTGGACGCACCTCCAACCGCGCGTGGCGAGCGCGGCGTGCACCTGGGCGCCGAAGCCTCCGCCATAGGACGTGAGCAGGTGGGACGCGCGCAGCCGGTTCAGCAGGTCGCGGCCGGCGTCCTCGGACAGGTAGTAGAGCACCTCCGCGAGCAGCACCAGGTCCGCCTCCAGCGCCACGTCCTCCGCGCTGGCCTCGACGATCCGCACGCGCGCGTGGCTGCCCAGCCGCTCGCGCAGGCGCGTGACGAAGCGGGGCTCGGACTCCACGGCGCGGACGTTCGCCTCCGGGAAGAGCGTCAGCAGGTGCTCGGTCATGAGCCCCTCGCAGGCGCCCACGTCCACCACGCGCCGGGGCGCGCCCGCGTCGCGCAGCGTCCCGAGCACCTTCGCGGTGAGGGCGAAGCGCTCCCCCTCGTAGGTGGATTGGGCAAAGCCCCAGGGGTCCGCGAGCTCGGAGAAGATCTCCGGCTTCGTGAGGGAAAGGGCGCGCACCACGTCCGCGGCCCGCACCTCCGCGAAGGCCTCGATGCCGGGCCCGTCACGCACGGGATCCGTGCAGGCGCCCGCGCGGGCTCCGTCCGGACGCTCCCGGTAGAGCGCGTTGAGCAGGCCCAGCTTCCGCTGGAAGGCCGCGTCGTCCAGCACCGTGCAGGCGGTGGGCCTGGCGCCCGTCGCGGGGACCCACAGTCGCTCGAAGACGCGGCTGACGAGCAGCGCCACCTCGCGGTGCAGCGGGGCGTCCTCCTGCGGGCTGTGCGTGAAGACGCGGACGTCGCCCCGGGAGCGCTGCTCGCGGCACCATGGCCCCACCTCCGACGGGGACAGCAGGAGGTGCGTGCTCCTCGTGCCCAGGGCCCGGCCCACGGCCTCCAGCTCCCGGCCCGCGCTCCCATCCTCCGTCACCACCGCGACGTCCGCCCCCGGCGCCACCGTGCTGAACAACCGGACCACATCCTCCGGGTGTGCCACGACGATGAGCGCCGGGGCCTGCTCGTTCTCAGCCATGTTCCGCGCTCCACATTGAAAGGGATTCCGCCAGGGGCTCAGCCATGGGCCGCGCTCCAGTCGGACACGTCCTGCGCCGCCTCCTTCGGGAAGCGGAGCAGCGGCAGCAGCTGCTCGCGGATGAGCGGCTCCCAGTGCAGCCGCTCCGACAGCGCCCAGCCCGTAGCGAGCAGGAGGCGGCCTTCGTGCGCATCACGCGGAAGCCGCCGCACCACCTCCTCCGCCACGCGCTCGGCGGTGCGCAGTTCCTGCTCTCTCAGGACGCTGGCGGGCAGCGCCTTCCAGGTCTCCATCGAGTGCGCCAGGCCCGCGACCCGAGCATCCGCCACCGGGTCCGACACCACGAGGTTCGGATGCGCGGCCTCCGACAGCCCCTGCCGCTCGCACACCGCCTTCAGCGCACGCCGGGCGCCGCTGGCTCCAGAGATGACGCAGATGGCGCCGCAGCCCAGGGCCTCCAGCTGCGCCAGGCCATAGGACTCGTACAGCGACTGCCCCAGGGACACGTCCGTGGCGCGGTGCAGGTCGTCCCGCGTGAAGTCCAGGCCCGCGGGCCACGTGGGCTGGTTCACCAGCGCGATGTGCAGGCCCGTGTCCTTCGCGTTGAACGCGTCCACCCGTGCCTTCAGGGCGCGTAGGTTGTCGGACGGCTCCGCCTCGTTCCACTCCGTCACCATCATCAACAGCGCGGGCTTGCGCTCCAGTGGCAGCAGCGTGGCCAGGTGCTCGCACACGTCCACGTCGCGCCAGAGTCCCTTGCAGACCTCGTCCCGCGCGATGTGCGTGAGCAGCAGGCGGAAGTCCTTCCCCCACGACTTGCGCGCATGGGCCAGCACCTTCGCGCGCGCGGCCTCCTTCGCGTCCCAGCCCGTCTCGATGGGCCGGTGCCCGTGGGGCACCACCGTCACCGGCTGGAGCGCATAACGCACATCCAGGAACCGCAGCTCGTCCGCCACGGACGCGCTCACCGCGCCCACGCGGTCACACAGGTGGCCGTTGCGCAGGATTTGAAAGTTGGGCCAGGTGCTCACGGGGTACACCTGGTCCAGCGTCTTCCCCTGCTCCAGCCCCAGCCGCTGGATGTTGTAGAAGCGCGCGTCGGACGCGCCCTGCCCTGCCTCGCCGTACTCCACGAGCACGCGGGGCGTGCGCACCTCGCCCGCGTAGTACACGGTGCGGCACCAGCGCCGCCCGTCGAGCAGCGCCTTGTACGCGAGCGGCAGCGACAGGTGCTCCTGCGCCAGGATGACGGTCCCCGCCCCGTCCTTCGGGCGCAGCCGCTCCAGCGCGTCGAAGACGGGCTCCGCGAGCACGATGGCCAGCATCGCGTCGTGGTCCAACGCGGGCGCGTCCAGGAGGCCGTGCCGGACCGCCTTGCGGAACAGGCGGTTGACCCAGGGCGCCGCGCCCAGCCGCGTGCCGAAGCGCTCTCGCCACACGCGTGACAGCCCCCGCCACGCCGCCGGCCGCGGCCCCCGGCAGTCGAACGGGAGGTCCACCCCGAGCAGCGTGTGCAGCCGCGCGAGGAACTTCGGCAGCGTGCCCATCCTCACCCGGTAGCCCCGAAGCACATCCGTGAGGTCCACGAGCAGCACCTCCACCGGACCGCCCGGAGCGTCGCGCCGCCCGTAGACGAACGACACGTCGTGCTGCTCCTCCACCGGCCGGAAGACGCGCGCCCATCGCTCCGGGTTGTCCCGGCGCAGGCCGCTGTAGAACACCTCGCCGTGCGTCTCCAGGTCGCGCGCCAGCGACTCCTCCGGCGCGTAGCTCCCCAGGCCGCACGGCCGCACCGTGGGGCTCACCAGCAGCGTGCGCGGGAAGGCCTGCCGGTACTCGGGCGCGGACAACAGGTGCTCCAGCACCACGCCCATCCCGCCCAGCGTGCGCGTCGCCTCATAGGAGAGGTGCACCAGCATCTCCCCCTCCGCCCAGGGCTCCCGCGTGCTCATGGCGCCACCGTCCACACGCGCTCGGCCATTCCCCGGCCCGCGCCCAGCCGCCGCGCGTGAGACTCCACCGCGGGCAGCGTCTGGGGCTCCAACTGGCTCGCGTAGAAGGACAGCCCGCGCAGCTTCGCGGACCACAGCGTCGTCACGTCCAGGCACCGGGGCGACAGCCCGAGCGCCCACGCGTAGTCGACGATTTCATCCTCCGGGTGGTGCGCGGAGTACGGCAGGTCCTCGTAGTAGACGACGTTGCGCTCGCCGCGCAGGGCCCGCACCGCGTCGCGCACCATCAGGTGGTCCGCGTGGCTGGAGATGCCCAGCGGCACGTAGCAGACCGCGTCCTGGGACACGCTCGCCAGCACCTCGTCCAGCGCCAGCAGCACGCGCGAGGCCAGCGCCGACCGCGCCTCCTCCGACTCCACGGGGCCGCCCGGTGGCGCGCGCAGGCTGGTGTCACGGAAGCCCAGGTGCACCAGGTCCAACCCGTGCGCCCGGGCGAATCTCCGGTCCTCGCCCATCCGCAGCGACGTCACCGCCATGGCCCGCGACGGGTCCACCGGCAGCACGAACTCCCAGCAGCTCTGGGAGAAGACCGTGACGAGCGTGGGCACGATGCCCCGGGGCACGTCGAGCAGGCTCGCGTACGCCCCCAGCGCCACGTCGTCCGGATGCGGGGAGAAGAAGACGTGCTCCGGCCCCTCGCTCCTTCCATTGCGCGCGCGCTCAGCCACGGGCGCCTCCCGCGAGCGGCGGCGCGGGCCACGCGTCCAGCGGCAGGTCGTGCAGGTCGCCCTCGGGCGTCACGAAGCCCAGGATGACCACGCGCTCACCGTCGTTGTGCACCGTGTGCCGGAACGCCCGCACCGGCGCGTCCAGCTCGCGCGTCAGCCCTTCGGAGAAGCGGCCGGAGGTGATGAGCCAGTGCCCTTCGTCGTTGGGCATGAGGCGCGGCGTGTTCCCGTCCAGCCACACCAGCCCCGGCCGGGACTCGCCCAGGTTGAAGGTGAAGAAGCTCTTGTCCGAGTGCGGCTCCGACGCGTGCGCCACCACGTCCCGCCTGCGCCGCGCGGTGCTGGGCGCGTGGTACTTCACGAACCGCACCGCCCCTTCCGTGCGGCGGCGGAACAGCCGCGTGAGCCCCCCGGCGCGCAGGCCGTAGCCCAGCTCCAGCGCCTCCAGCAGCACGACGCCCACGGCGTGACAGGCGTCGTACGCATCCTCCGAGGCCTCCAGGAGCTCCCGCACCGGCTCCGGCACCACGCGGCGGCGGAAGACCGTCCACGTCGCGGGCTTGGCCATGAAGGCCTCGATGGGCTGCCGCACCACCGGCGACTCCGGGTACCAGGTGGCGTTGTAGCCCGTCTCGAACACCGAGGCCGCGGGCAGCAGCGCGTGCAGGTACGGATGCGCCAGCAGCGCGTGCTGGAAGGTTGCCTCGTAGCGCTCGAACAGACCCGCCAGGGCGTGCCGCTCCAGGAAGGCCGTGGGTCGCTCCAGGTAGAAGAAGCCGCGCTCCGACAGCTGGGTGACGAGGCGCCGCGCGAAGGACTCCCGCTGGCGCGGCGTCCCGGACACGAAGTCCTCCAGCTTGAGCGGCCGGATGCCCGTGAAGCGCTGGGGCTGACGGCGCACGAGGCCGTCCCGCGCGGAGGTGAAGGGTCTGGGTGGCAGGGACGGTGCCGGTGTCCGTGGCGCGGTGGCGGGCATGGGATGTCGGGTCGTCATGGGTGGGAATCAGGCGGGAACGTGTCGCAGGCTACGGGTGGCGTCTGACATGCGTGGCTCCACCCGCCCCCGGACCCGGGGCCAATGCCTCTCAAACCCAGTCACCTCCCAGGTCGCCCGGCACACACGCGCCGTCATTTACGCGTGCGAGGGTCGCGCTCCGTGAACGGGGGGCCCAGGGCTCGCGTCTAATTCCTGTCCTGCCTCCGCATGCGAGACGTCTGATCATCACTCGCTCCGGCCGCGTGCGGGTTCACCGCCCGGCACGGCTGACGCGTCATGCAGTTCCGCTGACGTGTCACACGGCGACGAAGATGACGCTCCGTCGCGCGTCCAGGTGCGCGTCTCGTCCGGACAACCACGGCGCATGAGCGCGGCATGTCGCTTGCTGTCTCCCTCCGCACTTGTTCCAGGAGAATGCATGCGCTTCATGAGCGGAGTCGTCGTCGCGGTCGGTCTTCTCGGGTGCGGTGGTCCGGAGGCCGAGCAGGCCCCCTTCGAGACAGTGGGTCAAACGGACCAGGAGATCGTGGGAGGCATCGAGGCCCGGCCGAACTCCCACCCCTGGATCGTCAGCCTGCAGCAGTACGGCAGCCATTTCTGCGGGGGCAGCCTGGTGCGAGTGGGCGACAAGGAGGAGAGCGACATCGTCATCACCGCGGCCCATTGCGTCTATGACGGTCTCGCCAACGCCACTGCGGTCGCCGGGGCGCATGACCTGTACAACCCCACGTCCACGCAAGTGACAGCCCGGGTGACGAAGGCCGTCTACCACCCGCAGTACAATCCGGACACGACGCTGAACGACATCGCCGTCCTCAAGCTCGACAAGCCCATCAAGTTCGACACGACCGTCGCCAGGGCTTGCGGCCAGTCCTCGGGCATGCGCCCCAACCTCGCCCCCACGCTCGCGGGCGGCAACACGCGCGTCCCTGTCTGCCTCCCCTCCTCCGGGGCGCGCGTCGCGGACAACACGATGGCGACGGTCGCGGGCTGGGGACTGACACGCGAGGGGGGTTACGACACGTCAAGCATCCTGCTGCAGGTGGGCGTCCCCGTCCTCAGGCATCAGGACGTCGCCAATAGCTACAGGTCACAAGGAATCAGCATCGACGAAAATGCCATGTTCGGGGCTGGGTACAAGCAAGGGGGCAAGGACGCATGCCAGGGCGACAGCGGCGGGCCGCTCGTCGTCAATGGCCCCCAAGGCTACGTGCTCCAGGGCATCGTGAGCTTCGGGGTGGGCTGTGCGCGGGCAGGGCTGCCCGGCATCTACACGCGGGTCTCCAATTACATCCCGTGGATCAACACGCAGATCCGGAGCCTCAGCACCGTCAGGTAGGGCGCGCGGCAAGGGCTGCCCTCGCCAACTCCAGGTCCGTGTAGAGGCTCGCCTCGGGGATTCCCGCCTCCTTCAACTGACGAGCGGCGATGCGGTTGACCCACCACACCGTCCCCCCGGGACGCTGGTGAAACCGGGCGAAGCGCGGATAGAGCAGCGTCCCCATTCCCTCGAAGCCCGTCAGATCCATCAACAGCGGTGTCTCTGGGGGAGTCGCCGCGAAGAGCGAGTCCAGGGTCTCGGACGACAACGACGACAGCCTTCCGAAGAGACGAACTCGGCGCGGCGTCTCCTCGAAGACTTTCACGGGGAGCCCCGCCTCCAGATAGCCGTGGATGCCTTCCAGAAACGTGATGCTGCCGGCCTCGCGAGCCAGCTCGGTCGCGAGCCGAAAGAGCGCCAGGACCAGGGCATGATGCCGGGGCGCACGGTGGGCGTCCGGGCTCCACGCGACGAAACCGCGCTCTTCGCTCGAATGACGGAGGCGGAAATAGAGGCTGATTCCATCCATCCCGATGACGTCCGAGTCGGTCATCTCCAACGGGGCCAGGCTCGCGACTTCATCGAGGAACTGGCGTCCTCGCTCCTGGGGAATGGGGACACACTCCGGGAGGGGCAGGCTCTCGCTGGCAATCACCAGGGTGCCGTGGGGTTCGCGGAAGATCGTGGCGAGCGCGCCCTTCTCGAAGAACGAGGGGCTGAATTCGACGCCATGGAACGTCGCGGGATGCGGAGGCAGGTGCAGCCGGGGAACGTGCTTGTCCTCCTCCTCCACAATCACCTTGAACCCACAGGCCTCCGCCGCCGCACGGAGCTCGAGCATCTCCGGGTGCGAGAGTCTCCGCCCCGTCCACCCCGGCAGACCTCGATATTGGTCGCGCACACACTGAATCGACTCATTCGCGTGGACGGGGAGGATCTGCCGCAGGGAGGCCGCCTCTTTCAGCGTCAGTTCGGGCCCACGCCAGGGAATCTGGACGCGCCACCCAGACGCCGTCCCAGGGATGGGCGCACAGCAGGCAGCCGCCATGGCCTGGTCACACCGAAGACAGGGGGTGAAGACGATGCCACGCTCACGGGTGGAATCCCCGAAGCTCCCTCCGCAGCGGGGACAGGTCAGGCGCTCTTCCGGCTCGTCGTTCATCGCAAGCTCCACATCGCGAGTGCGCGCTGGGGACGCACCGCCTCGAAGGGGCCTGACGCGCTCCAAGCCCGCCTGGGCAAGGGTACGCGCCGTCCGCGCCTGGCGCACGCGACGCGGTCCTGCTCGTGAAACGCTGAGTCCTGTCCTTATGATGCGCGCCGTGTCACGGGCCCTTCCTGCCGTGGGTGAACGCATGTCCGTCGCTCTTGGAGTCCTCGCTGGTGTCGCCGTGCTGGTGCTCACCGCGCGCTGGTGGTTGATGCACCGGGTGGGCACACCCCGCGGTAGTGAGCCCTTCGACGGACATGTCTACCGGGTGGGCAAGGCCGTCATCGCCGAACGGCGCTGCGAGCAGCCCCGCGCCACGGTCATCGTCATGCACGGCTTCGTGGCGGACATGCGCTACTTCACGCACCACTACCGCGGGCCCGACCTTCAGCTCATCCTGCTGACGAGCTGCGACTACCACCTGCCCATCACCGACCCTCGCGAGGAACCCGCCCCCTGGGCGAAGGTGCCGGCCGAACCGGAGGGCACCATCTCCCATGACGCCGCGGTGCTGGTGCAGGCCCTGGAGCACCTGCCCCGGACGGACGTCGTGCGCGTCCATGGACATTCGCGCGGAGGCGCCGTGGTCCTGGAGGCCGCGAAGCTGCGGCCGGACCTGTTCGAACGGGTGGAGGTCGTGCTGGAGGCGCCCGTGCTCCCGCAGGCCCGCCCCTACCGGAGCCTGACACCCTCGCAGCTCTGGCTGCTGCCGTTCCTCATCCCGCTGTGGCGGCTCGCGCCCATCGCGCGGCACAACCGGGGCGCATGGGGGCCGCTGGAGAATGCTCGCAAGCGTGAGCTCATCATGGCCTTCCCGTTCAACCCGAAGCGGGTGGCGACGATGATGGCCAACCTGCGGGACATCGAAGCCTGGAGCCAGGCGCGCGATGCGTCCCTGTTCGGCAACCTGCGGCGCGGCACGGTGCTCGTTCCGGGGAAGGACCGGGTGCTGGAGTCCGCGTCCATGCGCGAGAGCGCCGGGCGCGCGAAGCCGGGGCTCGACGTGGTGGAACTGGACGGGTGCAGCCACTTCGTCCTGTGGGACCGCCCGGATGCGATGCCCTTGCTGGCGCACACACCCGAACGGTCCACCGGCGGCGATTGAGCTACGCGCTCTTGCGACGCCGCATCATCGCTTCGTACGAACGGCCCACGCCCTGGGAGAGGATGAGCAGCTCGCCCACGTCCGGCGGGGTGAACTGCTCCGCTCCGTTGTCCACGTAGAGCAGGTGGACCACCTTGCCGCGCACGAGCAGCGGCAGGATGACCGCCGTGGTGGGGAAGCCGCCGCCGAGCAGTTGGTAGAACATGCCCATCGCAGCGTCGCGCTTCACTGGACCGACGTAGTGGGAACGCAGGTCGCGCACGAGGCGGAAGGTGCTCTGGTCTCGCAGCGGCACGCCGATGCGACGGACGCCTTCGTCGCTCACGCCCTGCCCCATGCCGTGCCAGCCGGTGACGAGGTTGCCCTGCACGGACAGCAGCAGGCACCGGCGCCACTTGCCCATCGCGAAGCGGAGCACCGTGCGGGCCACGTCCTCGCGGTCCGAGCTGCGCGCAAGCTCCGCCTGGGCCTCCGGGAACGTGAGCGGCGTGGGAGGGGGAACCACCGGCTTCGCGGCCACGGGCGGGCTCGCGGCGGCTCCCGGCGGCATCGCGCCCGTCGCACTGGCCTGGGCCGCGACGTGCGCGGGGACTCCCTGCGCACCCGCCTGGGCCGCCACATGCGCGGGCACACCGCGCGCTCCGGCTTGTCCCGCCAGATGCGCGGGCACCGCCTGAGCTCCGGGCTGACCCACCACGTGCGCGGGCACTCCCTGCTGACCCGTCATGTGCGCGGGCACTCCCTGCTTCGCCGCGCCCTGCCCCGCCGGACTCGCGGCGGCACGGGCCATCTGCGCGGGAACTCCCTGCGCGGGGACGGACGGAGCGACGTGCGCGGGGATGTCCACTCGCGGCGGCGCGGCCGCTCCGGGACGCGGCTGCGCCGGCATCGCGGGCCGGCCCTGGGGCGGCGTGGCCACTGGAGACTCCACCACCTCCTCGCCGGTGATGATGATCTCCCCCTCCAGCACGTCCGCTTCCGCATCCGAGCCACCGCGCAGCGCCTGCGCGTAGACGGACTGGAACTCCTCCTCGCTCATCAGGTCCGGCGGCCGCTCCGCCGCCTTCGCCAGCTCCGCCGCCGCCGCGCCCTTCGCGGGCCTCGGGCGGACGGCGTTCATGTCGATGGCCCGCAGCTGCCGGAACGCCTTCGCGTGGCGACGGAGCAGCTGGTTCATCCGGAACTCGGGGATGACCACCGGCACCACGCGCTTGCCCGTCTTGAACGCGATGGCGTCCAACGTCGTGAAGTCATGCGGGTTCAGCACCGCGACGCTCAACCGCGTCGCGTCCGCCCGCATCGGCAGGTACTCCTTGTCGTCCGCATCATTGGGGTTCACCAGCGCCACGGCCTTCGGGTCGGGCACCATCTCCCCGGACGCGTAGGCGCAGTTGTGCAGCCTACCCAGCGCCTTGGCCAGGTCCTGCTCGGACAGGAGCCCCAGCTCCACCAGGTTCGTCCCCAGCCTGCCGCCGTGGACCACCTGGGACTCCAGCGCCTCCTCCAGCCCCGCCGCCGACACGAGGCCGTCCTTCACGAGCAATTCACCCAGGCGCATGGGGCCGCTTGTAGCCATGCCCCGTCACCCTCCGCAAGCACCCGGCCGGGCACTCGCCCCTAGTCGTCTGGATGGTGGCTCAGCCCCACCCGGTTGCCCTCCGGGTCCCGCACGTAGAGCGTCCAGCGCGTCTCGTGCTCCAGCGCCACGCCCGCGCGGGCCAAGGTCTCCACCACCCCACCCCGTGCCTCGCGGGCAATCCGGAACACGAGCATCAGCAGCCCCGGCGCCGGATGGCGGAACGGCTCCACCTCCGGCGTCCCGTCCACCGCCTCGATGGCCAGGAAGGCGCCCCCTGGGACGCCTACCCAGACGCTCCGCAGGGTGCCGTCCTCCCGCAGGTGGCGCTTCAGTTCCGGAAAGCCCAGCAGGTCGCGATAGAACGCCGTCACGCGCTCCACGTCCTTCGCTTGAATCGCCACGTGGTGGAAGCCCTGAACGTCCTTCATGGGGTTGATGGTAGGGTCTGCCGGCCCATGGCGCGACTGCTCATCGTGGAGGACAACCAGGAACTCGCCTCCCTCATCGCCACGGTCGCGGAGACCCGAGGCCATGAGGCGGTCACCGTCTTCACGGGTGAATCCGCGCTGGAGGCCCTGGGTCCCCACTCGCGCTTCGACGCCGCGCTGGTGGACCTGCTGCTGCCGGACATCCGCGGCAGCGAGGTGCTGGGAGCCCTGCGCGCGCACGCCATCCCCGCCATCGCCGTCAGCGGTGTGTACAAGGGCGACCGCTTCGCCCGGGAAGCCACGCAGGTCCACGGCGCCTGCGCCTTCTTCGAGAAGCCCTTCGAACTGGACGGCGTGATCAACGCGCTGGAGGAGGCCGCGGGCGTGCCGCCCGTGACGCACGGGGAGCTGCTCGACGAGGTGGACCTGCTCGTCCTGGAGGAGCTGGTCCAGGAGACGCCCGCGGCGGATGAGCCCGCGCTCGAGTCCGTCCTCTCCCCGCCCGAGCCCGCCGAACCCGCGCCCCCGGAAGAGCCCGCCGACGTGTCGGAGGCCCTGCCCCTGCCCTTCGCGCAGCGTGGCGCCGTGTGGACGGAGGCCGCGCCCGCGCCCGTGCGTCAGCGGCGTCAGTTGCCGGAGTGGTCGCTCGGCGGAGACCTGGCGCACACGTCGGTGCCGCGCCTGCTCAACGCCTATTACGAAGCGCGCCACCACGGCGAGCTGAAGCTGCGCCAGGGCACGGTGCTCAAGGTCGTCTACTTCGAGGCGGGCCGCGTGGTGTACGCCGCCTCCAACCTGGCCCCGGAGCGCTTCGGCCGCTTCTGCCTGCGCAAGGGCGCGCTCACGGAGGCGCAGCTCGCGGAGGCCGCGGGCTACGCGCGCGAGCACTCGCTGCGCACCGGCGACGCCCTGCTCAAGCGCGGCCTGCTCTCCCCCAAGCAGCGCCGTCAGCTGCTGGAGGAGCAGGTGAAGGACATCCTCTGGTCCACCTTCGCGTGGACGGAGGGCGGCTACGGCTTCAGCCCCATGAGGCCGCAGCGCGCGGACCTGGTGCCGCTGTCGCTCTTCCCCGGGGACCTCATCCTCGAAGGCGTCACGCGCACGGAGACGCTGGTGGCGCTGCGCCAGCGCATGGCGCCCGGGCGCCGCCTGTTCCCCACTGCGGATCCGCCCTACGGCCTGCACGAGCTGAAGCTGGCGGGGCCCCAGGCGATGCTTCTCGCGTTCGCGGACGGCACGAAGACGGTGGAGGACCTGCTCGCCCTCACGGACCTGTCCGAGCGCGAGGCCCTGGCCACCCTGCGCGGCCTGGAGCTGTCCGGCGTGCTGGAGGAGCGTCAGCAGACGCCCAACCGCCGCCAGCGCATCAGCTTCGGGCTCTGACGCCCCGCCGGCGCCGCGCGGCCCACGCCAGCGCGCCCAGCCCGAACGCCGTCACGCCCGAGCCTCCGCCGGAGCAGCCGCAGCCCGACGTGGAGGGAGGCGGAGGCTCCGTGTGCGACACGACGACCTCGCGCAGCGACGCCGTGCCCGAGAACTTCGGCGGCTCCAGGAGCGCCGTGCGCACCACGTACGTGAGCGTCGCGGTCGAGCCCGCGGGCAGCGACACCGGCTCCACCGCGAAGTGCTGCGCGGACGCATCCGCCGGCGTCACCGGCCGGCCATTCAACGTCACGCTCTGGGGCACCACCTGCGCGCCGGTGACGGTCTCCTGGTAGCGGATGGAGCTCACGTCACAGGCAGTGTCGTTGCGCAGCGTCACCGTGACGCCCACCTGGCCGGAGTTGATGCCCTCCCCCGTCTCCGTGCGCCGCTCCACCGTCACGAAGGGCCGCGCGCCAATGCGCACCGCGTGCTCGCGCTCCGCCCCGCTGGCGCCCTCGCCCTCGGCCGACACCTTCAGGGTGACGAACTCGCCCACCAGGGACTCCAGCTGCGTGTCCACCGTGGCCAGCGACGCCGAGTCATCCTGGGTGACGGGCGGCGCCAGCTCCGGTCCTCCGGCAGGGTCCCACTTCAGTTTCACCGCCGAGCAGGCTCCCTCCGGAATCGTCTGGCGCAGCGTGCCCCGGGCGCCCTCGCCGCAGGTGGCGATGAGCTCACCGCTCAGCTCGCCCAGCACCACCTCGCGCGCCGGCCGGAAGAATTCCGTCGTCGCCTCCGGCGCCATGACGCCGCCATCGGGCAGGGTCTCATGCACGCGCGCGCGCACGGTGTAGTTGCCGCTGCCGCACGTGGGGGGCAGGTCCAGCGCGAAGTCGCCTCCGCCTCCGGTGGCCGTCCACGTGTCGAACACCTTCTTGGGATCGTCCCGGTCCTCCAGCGTCACCACCGTGGCAAGCAGACGCATGCCCGTGCAGTTGAGTGGCTGATCCGTCGTCACGTGGCCGCGCAGCATGCGCTCCTCCGCCGGCTCCAGTTTCACCAGCGTCTTCACCGATTCCACGGGCACCCAGCGCGGCTTCACCGTGACCTCCACGTCGGCCGTGGGGCTGTCGAGGACGAAGCCCTCCACGGTGATGCGGTTGAAGGCACGCAGCTTCAGCTTCAGGGCCTCCACGCACGTCGCCCCGTCAAGCAGCACGGAGTTGCCCTCGACGGGTTCCAGGTCCACGGGACGCCGGTCGTTTCCCTGGACGGCCGTCACCGTCGCGCCCGAGGGCTTCTCCAGGACCGACCAGAACGTCGACACCGGCGGCAGTCCTGGCGTTCCGGGAGAGCCTCCGCACACGTGGGTCGCCTGGGGAAGCAAAGCCGTTTTGGTGAAGACTTCACGCGAGGGGGCGGTAAACGGGACCTCAGGGGGGCCCCATGGGTGGAGCCGCACCGTGACGGTCGAGGGCGGGGAGTCCAAGGTTCCGTCATTCGCCGTCACCGCGTAGGTGAAGTTGGCCGTGTCCGGCTTGCAGCGGTCCTCCCGGGTGGAAGGGGGCGTGAACGTGGCCACGCCCGCATCCGTCACGAGCCCGGGTGCCCCAGGGGGCGCTGTCCACGTGTACTTGACGGGCGCGCAGCCGGTGATGCCTCGCGTGGCGGTGAAGGTGCCGGAAGGCCCTCCCGCGAAGAAGTCGTTGCCATCCACCGCGTCGACGGTCACCTGGGGGGCTCCAGGCTTGACGGTGTGGTTCACCACCAGCTTCACATCCTTCGGCGTGTCGTGCGCCCCCAGACCGTCGGAGGCCACCACGTCAAGCCAGGATGTCTCGGTCTTGCAGATGCCCGTGGGCGCGGTGAGCGTCAGCTTGAGCCCGCTGTCCTCGTGCGAGTCGAGCGGCCCCTGAACGACGCGGATGGGACTGCCCGCTCGCACGGTGGCAGACAGCCGCACGGCATCCCCATCCGGGTCACGCAGCTTGAGCTCCACGTTCTCGGTCTTGCCCTCGTCCACGAAGAGGGTGTCAGGCAGCTCGCTCACGTTGGGCGGGCTCAAGTTCTCGTAGATGAGGACGTTCTGCGCGGAGCCGTAGAGAATGGCGACGCAGTAGGACGCATCCGCGCAGGCCAGTTGCACCGCGGTCTGGGTGATGCCCGTGGGGAAGTCCGTATTCCGGCGCCAGAGCGTGCCTGGACGCTCGGGGGGAACCACCGGCTCCGCGCTGTACGCCACCACATTGCCGTCTGACTTCTGCTTGAGGAGCAGCAGCCCGAAGCCCGTCCCCGCGCTGGAGCCGCTCGTCACGTCGAACGCGAGCGCGTCGACCGACCCAGGCGCCAGCAGGATGGGTTCGAACGGATAGGTGGATCCGCCAAGCGTGCCTCGGAACAGACCCAAGTCGTTGCCGAAGAACGCGAGCGGCTGCTCCGCCGTCGAGCCCGGCAGAAGGGCGACGCCATGGGCCGAGTTCGGAGCGGCGATGCCCGTGGCGATATAGGACACCGCGCCCGTGCCCCGGTACCAGAGGAAGTTCGCCTTGTTCGCGGAGACGGAGAACAGCGCCTGGGGTTGCCCATCCGACTGAGGGGGCAGCACCGCGAGATGCTGCTGGGCGCTCAGGTCCGTCGGCGGGGTCGTCAGGGTGCCCCACTCGGCCGTTCCCTCTTTCGGGAGGAGCGAGGTCCGAAACCGCGGTGTCAGCAAGGGCCCTTCGGCGGCGACGGCATACCCCACGCCCCCATCAGCTGTGACGCGCGCGGCCTTTACCTCGTAGTCGTTGCCGTCGTCAGGGAACAGACGCTTGCCGTCATCCGCGGGCGAGCAACCGGCCACGCTCTGGAGCATCCCGTCCATGCGGATGCCCACCACGCAGTTGGACCCGCGCAGGAAGCTGCCCGCCGTGCCGACGTTGAGGGTCGTCACGACGCCATCCCGCGACACGTACAACTGCGTGTCGGTCGCCACGGCGAAGAAGCCGGGCCGGAAGACGGTCACGTCCTTCGGATAGCTCTGGGTCGCGACGTTCCTCCAGCGCGCCTGGGCGACGCCCGCGCACAACCCCAGTCCCAGGATGAGCCACCCGAATCGCACGTTCGTCATCCCTCTGCCCGGCGCCTACCAGGCCACTTCCGCCCGGAGATAGAGGCGATCCGGAGCATCCTCCGATTCGGCCTCCAGACCCAAGCCGCTGAACCCCAGGACCGTGTACCCCAGGGCCACCCGCAGGCGCTCGTCCAGCCGGTAAGCGACCTCTGGCCGGAGCGCCGTCAGGCCCTGGTCGTCCGCCGCCGATGTACGCCGGGCGGCCTCCACCGCGACCTCCAGTCCACCCAGCAGCCGCACCGAGGGCCGCAGCGTCCCCGTCCACACCCAGCGTGAGGACTCGCCCAGGCTGGAGCGTCCGACGTGCAGGCCGGACGCCACGGAGAGCCGCTCGCCCAGCCGCACCGCCGGCATCAGCGACACCGTCTGGAGCATCCGGTCTCCGAAGGCGAAGCGGGCACCCGGGGACAGCTCGCGCGTGAGGCCGTAGCGGGCCACCACCAGCCAGGGACCGGGCCGCCAGACGAGCGCCGCGAACCCTTGCGCGAACCGGGCCTCCAGCCCTTCCTGGCCCGCGGTGTGCGCGAAGTCCAACCGTCCGGAGGCCGTCACGTCCTTCATCAACTGGCCTTCCGCGGCCAGCGCCAGCACCACCTGGGTGCGGTCCACCGGGCCAGAGGTGCCACGCACGGGCGTGCCCTCTTCATGGCGCAGCTCGGCGCGCACGTCCGCGCGGAAGCGCTCGCGCAGCCACTGCGCGGACACGCTGGCCACGTCGCGCGTGAGGTCGCTCTGGATGTCCAGCGGGCTGCGCACGCCGCGCTCGTAGCGGGCACCCGCGCTGAAGCCGCTCTGTCCCGCCGCCCACTGGAAGCCCACGGCGCGCGCCCGCCGCATCGCCATGGCGTCGTGCGCGCTCACGTCCTCCACGAACAAGGTGGTGCCATCCCCGACCTCCGTGCGAGCGCCCGTCACCGCGCGACCCGCGCCGAAGTCCGGCCCGTCCACGTCCACGGAGTAGCCGCCGTAGTAGGTCTCGCGGCCGCGCTGCACGCGCGCATCCAGCCAGGCCTGGGGGCCCAGCTCCGGGCCCCAGCCGGCCTTCACGCCCACGGCGGCGGCGTCGTCCAGTCGCACCTCCACGCCCGCGGAGGTGAACGTGTCGTTCATCCGGCCCAGGCCTTCGCCGCGCTCGAGCAGCCGCTGCCGGTGCGCCGCGGACACGGTGAGGCGGGACGTCAGCACGCGGGACACCGATACGCCCAGGGACGTCCGGCCGCCTTCGAGCGCGGGGCCCTCGCCGGGCACCTCCGTGGCACGCAGCCAGCTGTCGCGCAGCTCCAGGCGCACGCTTCCGTCGAAGCGCTCATAGGCCACGGCGGCGCCCAGCGTGCGGGCACCGAAGGGCGTGTCCTCGAAGGGCAGGCGCGGATCCGCCGAGCGCCGCTCGTCGCCCAGGAGCGTGATCGCCACCGGGCCCACGGGCTGCGTGGCGCGCAGGGACAGCTGCCGGAAGCGGGCCGCGTCCAGGTGCTCGCCGTCGGAGAAGCCCCTCGAGCGCTCGCGCCACGCGGCGTCCACGGAGCCCCCCTTCCCGGGGCCCAGCACGCCGGGGCCACTCACGCGCAGGGTCACCGCGCCGCCGTGGTCGTCCAGCGTGCCCACCGGGCGGAGGAAGGACAGGCCGCCGTCGTCCGACACGCCGAAGACGGTGGGCTCCACCGCGATGCCCCGGCTGCTCGCGGCCTCGGCGAGGAGCGAGTATCCCCACAGCTTCGTCTGTCCCCGCCCCGACAGGAGCTGGAAGGGGGCTCCCAGCCGGCGCTCGCGCACGGCGGCCAGGGCGACGGTGGAGTCGAGCCAGCGCGCCCAGGCTTCGCCGCCCACCGAGTCGCGCGGATCCCCCGTGTGCAGCACGGCGTAGTCCACGACGAGCACCGGCGCCGGCGTCTCGGTGAGCGCGTCCGTGCGCAGGAGCGACGCTCCGATGAGGAACGACAGCGGGCGCGCGAGGAGGATGCGGCCCGCCAGGTAATCAATTTCGTAGTCGCGGCCCCGGATGAGGTGCTGTTCGCCCAGCGGCAGGCCGGTGACGCCGTCGCGCACCTCCACGCGAACCAGCTCGGAGCCCTCCGCCACGATGCCGCCGCCCAGGTAGTAGAGGCTGCCGCCGGTGGCCAGCAGCTCTTCGTGCGCGGGCGTCGCGGCCAGGCCGCGCGTGGGGTCCACGAGCCCGCCAGCGAAGGCGTCCAGCCCCACGCTCACGGGGCCCAGCTGTTCGCGCAGCTCCGCGTAGGGACCGAAGAGCGGGCGGTGGTAGCGGCCCACCTCGCGGTCCTGCAGGAGCGCGCGATAGGTGCCAAAGCCCGCGCGGCCGTACTGCTCGTGCCGCGCTTCCAGGCGCAGGCGTCCCTCCGCGGGGTTGGGCGTGAGGGACACGGAATTGTCGCCCCACTCCGCCGGGGCGAAGTCGGGGTCGGGCCAGCGGTCGAAGCGCTCGGGCCTCCGGGGACGCAGCCAGTCCGCGAGCGGCGCGTCGTCCAGTTGGCGCAGGTCGGTGTCGGTGAGGTCCAGCTCGCCCACCACCTGCACGGGCCCCAACTGGGCTTCGCCATGGAGGGCGCCGCGTCCCCGCAACCGGAAGCCACCGCCGGCCGGCGCGATGCTGGCCTCCACGTCGAGCAGGCCCACGACGAAGGGTTGGGCACGCGCCTCGACGGTCACGGTCACGGCACTCCAGGACCGCTGCGGCGGAGCCATCGAGATGCGGACGGTGTTGCGTCCCGGGACGAGTCGCACGGGCAGGCGGACCTCCCCGTCGGGGCCCGCGAAGAGTTGGGTGTCAGGGGTCGTCACCTGGGTACCAGGGGCGACCTCCAGCCGCAGGAAGGTGTCTCCCGTGGGCAGGGGCACGTCCGGGGACAGCCCGCGCATGGCGCCCAGGCGCTCCTTCGCGTGAGGGATGACGATCCAGCCGTGCTCACCGCGCCGAACCACGTCGAAGGATTGCTGGGCGAACTCCACCGCGCCGCCCTGCGAGGTGGTGGTGATGGAGATGACGTTCGAGCCCGGCGTCAGCAGCACGGTCGCGAGCCACGCGCCGGAGTCCTCCACGGTGGCGTCCACGTCGCCCGCGCGGACCCGGTCTCCGGGAGAGGCCTGGCCGCTGATGAGGAAGCGCAGCTTCCCGTGGTCGGCGGCGCGCGCTTCCGGGGGACGGCTCTGCTCGGAGG